>CAUTSW010000018.1:0-20746 GCA_963541085.1 uncultured Campylobacter sp. | reverse complement strand
GAGGAATACAGTATAAAAGATATTGCATATAAAATCATCTCTTTAGTAAATTCAAAATCATCTATCGTATATAAAAAACTCCCATCTGATGATCCAAAGAGACGAAAACCAGATATTACTCTCGCAAAAGAGTTACTCGGATGGAGTCCAAAAATAGGCATTATTGAAGGGCTAGAGCGCACAATAGCTTATTTTAAAAATTTGAATTAGCGTTAAAAATTTACTTGCTAAATTTAAAAGAATAAATAAATCTGTTTTTATAAAAAACACAAATTTATAGCTTTTAAAATTTAGATAATCTGCATTTAACTCAAAATTCGCTATTTAGATATTTTTTATATCTATAATTTTACTATTGTGCGTAGTATTTTAAGCACAAATTTCTAGATCAAGAGTCATTTTATCAATTAAATTGCGTCTGTATTCTCACGCCAAAAATGGCAAATTTCTAAACACCAAAAAGCACACCGCACTAAGCCCAGCAGCGACTGGTAAAGTGATAATCCACGCCATTACGATCGGGCGCAAAATAGCCCAATTTGTCTGTGCATTTACGATGCCGATGCCGATAATCGCACCGATTAAAATGTGCGTCGATGAGACAGGTAGCCCTAAAACTGACGCCGCCATGACAACCCCTGCTGATGAGAGTTCAGCGCAAAAACCACTCGCTGGATGAAGCTGTGTGATGTTTGAGCCCACCGTTTGAATCACCTCTTTACCTATAAACCACAACCCAACCACAAGCGCGACGCCAAAAGCGAGCATTATCATCGGATATGCAGTATTTGCGCTACTTACTACGTCGCTACGAAGTGTGTCAATTATCGCTACAAATGGCCCAACAGCGTTTGCGATGTCGTTTGAGCCGTGCGAAAATGCAAACCCGCACGCGGTCACAACCTGTAGCCACGAAAACATCAAAAACGTGGATTTTTGCAAATTTGATCGCCTTAAACTCTTTGCAAATACGAAAAATCCCACCCAAACACCCATCGCAACCATCGCAATGATGAGGTAATTTTGCACAAGCGTCAAATTTAGTTCCATATGCCCAAAGCCCTTAAAAAGCAGTAACGAAGTAATCACCGAACACCCAATCGCCGCGATAATCGGAATGCCTAGCTCTAACGCTTTGTGAGATTTTAGCTTCTCTTTTTCTTTGTTAAATTTGATCATATTTTTATAGTATTCGCTATCTAGATCCTCTAATTCAAAATCAGGATCTTTCATTGTGAAAAGATCGCGGTTCATCGCCTCTGTGTAGGCGATTTTTTGAATTTCATCGAGTGCTTCAAATGAGCGTTTGTACTCTTTTTTGTACTCTTTTTGTTGCGTTTTTATGTCGTCGATTTTTTGTTGCGCGACCACGTTGTAGTCGATAATATAGTGTTTGATTAGGCTATAAACAATATAACTAGCCACGCCACCAAGTGCAGGAGATAGCACCCATGAGATGACAATTCCGCCGATTTTGTTCCATTGAACTAGATCAAATGCCGAAATTTGTGGATTATCTAATACTATTCCAAGCGTAATGCTAGAGCCGACAATCGCTCCGACAATTGCGTGTGTGGTGGATACTGGCCACCCCTTTTTTGTCGCGATTAATAGCCAAGCTCCAGCTGAAATTAGCGCGCTTAGCATTATAAAAATAAAATCGTTTGGATCGATATTGATTTTGCCAAAATTTACAATGCCGTTTCGCACAGTTGAGATTACGTCTGCGCCAGCGATTACCGCGCCTGAGACTTCAAAAATCGCCGCTACGCATAGGGCTTGTGTGATTGTGAGAGTTTTTGCCCCTACGCTTGTGCCAAAGCTGTTTGCGACGTCATTTCCGCCGATGTTAAATGCCAAAAACAGCCCAAAAATCGCCGCTAAAATAAAGACTATTTTATTTGCGTCGCCTATTAAATTTAGCCCCCAAAAGATAAAATATCCAGAAAACAGCACAAAAATTGCGCCAAAAGCAAAATTTAAATTTCTAGCCATAAAAAATCTCCTTTTTTATAAAACGCCCTTTGTAAGTTTGAAATTATAGCTATTTTTCTATGAAAATCGTAAGCAAAATTTAGATTTAATCGTTTTATAACGCTTAAAAAGTTATAATCGCGCGTTCGAATTTTAGAAGGAAATTTATCAATGAAACAGACAAAATATATTTTCGTAACAGGTGGAGTTTTAAGCTCTCTTGGCAAAGGAATCGCCGCAGCTTCTATTGCTACACTACTTAAAAATTGCGGTTTTAAAGTCAGCATGCTAAAGGCTGATCCTTATATTAACGTAGATCCAGGCACGATGAGCCCTTTTGAGCACGGCGAGGTTTTTGTCACCGCAGATGGCGCGGAGACCGATTTGGATTTGGGGCATTATGAGCGTTTTTTAGATGAAAATTTGACGCAAAATAATAACTTCACAACAGGCAAAGTCTATAGCGCAGTAATCGAAAAAGAGCGCAAAGGCGATTATTTAGGCAAGACGATTCAGGTTATCCCGCACATTGTAGATGAGATTACTAGCCGTATTAAAAAGGCTGGTGAAGGGCAGGATATTTTGGTTGTTGAAATCGGCGGCACGGTCGGCGATATCGAGGGGTTGCCGTTTTTGGAGGCTATTCGCGCGATGAAAGTTGAGCTTGGAAAAAATATGGCGATGAGCGTGCATTTAACACTTGTGCCATATATAAAGGTAGCGGGCGAATTAAAAACAAAACCAACCCAGCACTCAGTAGGCGAATTGCGCCGTATCGGTATTAGCCCTGATATGATAATTTGTCGTAGCGAAATGCCGCTAAACCGCGAGATAAAAGACAAAATCGCCGCAAGTTGCGGTGTCTATAAAAACTGCGTCATTGAAAGCCCAGATGCAGCAAGCATCTATCAAATTCCTTTGATTTTTGCAAAACAAGGAATTTTAACGCAAATTAGCGATGCGCTAAATTTGGGTGAAATTTCACCAAATTTGAGCGAGTGGGATAATCTAACAAAGCGTGTTGTTATGCCAAATGACAGCGTAGAAATCGCCTTTGTAGGAAAATATATCGATTTAAAAGAGAGCTATAAAAGCCTAACAGAAGCGCTTATTCACGCTGGTGCTAGTCTTGATACAAGAGTAAATATTCGCTGGTGTGATAGCGAAAAAATAGACGCAAACAATATCGCCCAAACGCTTAAAAATTGCGATGGTATTTTGATACCTGGCGGTTTTGGAACGCGCGGAATAGAGGGCAAGATTGAGGCGATTAAATTTGCTCGTGAAAATAAAATCCCATTTCTTGGAATTTGCCTTGGTATGCAGCTTTGTATGATTGAATTTGCGCGAAATGTTTTAAATTTAAAAGACGCAAATTCTATAGAATTTGATGAAAACTGCAAAAATCCTATCATCTTTTTAATAGATACTTTCATCGATAAAAACGGCAAAAAGCAAATTCGCACACATCAAAGCCCGCTTGGTGGGACGATGCGACTTGGCGCGTATGAGTGCAAGGTTAGGGCAGATTCCATGCTTTCAAATGCATATAATTTTAAAAACGAAATTTCAGAACGCCACCGCCATAGATATGAGGCAAACCCAAAATATAGAGCCGAATTTGAAAAAGCGGGATTGATTGTATCTGGCGAGAGCGATGGCTTAATCGAGGCTGTTGAGATCGCAGAGCACCCATTTTTTGTCGGCGTTCAATTTCACCCAGAATTTACATCACGCCTAACAAGACCAAATCCAATTATCTTAAAATTTATAGAAAAAGCACTCGAAAATGCTAGGTAAAAAAGAGATAAGAGAGATTTTACAAAGTCGTTTTAAAGACGACTTGCATACTAAAATTTCGCAAATTCCCCGTCCTGAAGCGTTAAAAGACGTCTACAAAGCGGCCCAGCGCATAAAAAAGGCGTTGCAAATGGGTGAAAAAATCGTCATTGTGGGCGATTATGATGTAGATGGCATCGTAAGTTCGGTGATTTTAAGCGATTTTTTAAAAAAACTAGGCGCAAATTTGAGCGTGAAAATCCCAAATCGTTTTACCGATGGCTACGGGCTAAATACGCAAATCATCACCGATCATTGCACAGCAGATCTAATTATCACCGTTGATAACGGAATTTCCGCGCTTGAAGCTGCGTGCGAGTGCAAAAAAAAGCACATCGATTTAATCATCACTGATCACCACATGTGCCCTGATGTTTTGCCAAACGCATATGCGATCGTAAATCCAAAACAGCCAGATTGCAACTTTCCAAATGTCGAAATTTGCGGAGCGCAGGTGGCTTGGTATCTAATTGGTGCGCTAAAAGATGTTTGCGATGTAGAGTATGATTTAGCAAACGATCTTGAACTGCTAATTTTAGCTATAATCGCCGATATGATGGAGCTTCGCGATATGAACCGCGTTTTAGTTAAAATGGGGTTAAAACGTCTAAATAATTCAAAACGCGTCTGCTTTCGCGCGCTAAAAAACTACTTTTCAAAAGAGAAATTTGAATTTGATGATATTGGTTTTTTGATATCGCCTCTTATTAATTCAAGTGGTAGAATGGATGATGCGCAGATGAGTTTTAACTTTTTAAGCTCAACCGATATTCGCGATGCTGAGCGATATTTGGCTCAAATTTCTGAATTTAATTCGCGCCGAAAAGAAGAGGAGCGCAAACTCTATGAAAAATCGCTTGAATTAGTAGATGAAAATGACGATATTATCGTAGTTTGGGGCGAAAATTGGCACGAAGGCGTAATAGGTATAGTAGCCTCTCGCCTAGCAAAAACCTACAATAAGCCATCGATTGTTTTTAGTATTGAAGAAGAGCGCGTAAAGGGTTCTGGACGGAGTGTGGGGCGTTTTGATCTATTAAACGCTGTCTCTAAAAATGCACAAATTTTAGGTGGTTTTGGTGGGCACAAAGGCGCGGTTGGTATCTGTATTGAGCGTGAAAATTTAGAGGAATTTAAACGCGCAATAAATCAAAATATAAGCGTAGATGAGATTCATAAAAGCGCATATGAAGATGAAATTTTAGGTGAGATAGATTTTGCCGAATTTGATAATGAAATGCTAGAAATCATCGAATTTTACGAGCCTTATGGGCAGAAAAATCCAAAGCCGACATTTTTGATAAAAGATGCCAAAGTTATCAGCGCGCGTGCGATGGGACGCGATGGAAATCACCAAAAATTGATACTTGAAAAAGAGAACATTCAAAAAGAGACGCTGTTTTTTAATTTCACGCGCCAACTGCACCCAGGTATGCGAATTAGCGCGGTTGTAAGCATTACAAAAAACGTATTTCGCGGGGTTATAACACCTGAATTTGTGATAAAAGAGCTTATTAATGATTGATAAAATTTGGCGAAAATCGCTATATTTTTTGGCGTGGATAGCTATTTTTGTGGTTATTTTTAGTGGTTGTGCGGATAAATTTGACGCAAAAAACCGCACGAATTTTAATAATCCAGCGCAAAATCATAAGGTAAAATTTACGAATGCAAACGCCGAAATTTTAGGCTTTTATAATGAAAAAACCTATAGCAAAATTGCAAAAAATTTAGAAATTTCATGTAAAAATTCGCCTCTTGCGTGTGAAAAACTTGGTTCGCTTTATATTGCAAATTTGCTTGGCGCAAGGATAAATTTTACGTCAAATTTATCTAAAGCAAAAGAGTATTTTGCGCGCGCTTGTGATGGCAAAATGTGCGCTGGAATGGGCTTTTTATATGATAGTGTTTCGCCATTTTCAATGCCAAAAGATGATGAAAAGGCGATACGATTTTATGAGAGTTCATGTGCTTTAAATGATGCGCTTGGCTGTGAACTTTTAGGGTTAAAAATTTACTTTCGTGCAAATTTAAATAAGGATGCAAAATTTGCAAATCAGGCTCAAATTTATTTGCAAAAAGCGTGCAAAATTGATAACACTTTTTGTGGCGGTTTGGGACTTTTTTATGAACAAAATGGCGAAATTTCTAGTGCAAAAAAAGCTTATGAGCGCGGCTGTTTTGGTAAAAATTTAGCACAAAATGACAATAAATTTGGATTAAAATTTGATCCGCATGCGTGCTTGATGCTAGGCGAAATTTATCTAAAAAATCGCGACTTCACGCACGCAAAATCTGCACTAAAAATGAGCTGTAATAACCAAATTTACGCGGGTTGCGAGTTGCTAGATAAGATAGAAAATATGCGCTAAAACTAGCATGTAAAAGTGGCGAAAATTTGTTTGCGATATGCAAAATAGATTAAAAATGTTTGCAAATTTCATAAATTTTTGGCGCAAAAATCTTTTAAAATTTACTTTTCGCGCCTTTATCCAAAATTTGGCAAATTTCGTGCAAAATATGCCAAATTTAGCGCAAACTCTAGGCGTTTTTCTTAGCAAAATAAATTCCAATTAGCGTTATAAAAATCCCGCAAATTTCGATTAAACTAAGGCTCTCGGCAAAGATAAAATATGCGTAAATCGCCGCGATTATCGGTTGAAAAAGCACCAAAACTGACGATAAATTCGCGCTTAATTTTCCCAGACAAAACGCCATAAGCCCCTGTCCGCCGATGTGACATAAAATCGCGAGTGCTAAAAGTGGGGCTAATTCTTTAAAATTTGATGGTACGTAAAATCCCTCCATCACACCCATCGCCACAAAAAGCACGGGCAAAGATCCAAACGCGCTCACAAAAATAATCGCCAAAGCACCGATTTTATCGCGCACTTTATAGACGCTAAGCATAAAAAGCGCGTAGAAAATTGACGTCGAAAACGCCATCAAATCGCCGATAAAATTGCTAGGTGAGGGCTTGATTTTGCCCGCCATCAGCACCGCCACGCCCGCAAGAGTGATGATAAGTCCGCCCAAAAAATATTTGCTGATTTTTTCTTTAAACACAAAAAACGAGATCGGGATTATCGTAAATGGGACCAAATTTGCGAGCAAATTTGCATTCGCAACCGTCGTGTAATTAAACGAAATATGCCACAAAATCAAATCTCCAGCCAAAAATACGCCCGATAAAATGATGATAATTAGATCTTTTCGCGCCAAATTTCTCACATCTTTTAATACAAATGGCGCCAAAAATGGCAATGCAAATAAAATGCGATAAAAGCCCGTATTTATCGGCGGGAGCGCGCTTAATTTTACGAAAATTCCACCTAGTGCTAAAAACGAAATCGCCACTAAAATGAGCACTATAAATTTGGTCTCATTGTCTCTTTTCATCGATTTTCCTTTGAATTTTTTGTGTAAAATTTGGCTTTGTTTTGAGAGTAAATTTCATCTGTTTTTGTAGATTTTTCGCAAATTTTTATATTTTGATTACTGTTTGTTCTGTAAAATTTCGCTTTTGCTGTGCTGTTTTTAAAACAAATTTGCTTACTATTTTTTGCGCAAATTTCTTTGCCAACTTTTGGAAAAATTTCGCCACCTTGGAGGTAAATTTGGCTAAATTTCCCACCATTTATTTTGCAAATTTCATCATTATTCTTGACAAAATCATTGCTTTTTGTGCGAATTTGTTTGTTGGTTTTGTTGTTTGACTCATTGTTTTTGCTGTTTTGTGAGTAAAATTTTTCGCCATTTTCGCTAGATTTTGCGCAAATTTCACCGCTGTTTTGGCTGTTTTCGTCGTGATAAAAGCTTGTTAAATTTGGCATATTTATGATTTCTATTTTCATTCTATCTGCACCTTTGCCGATATTTTTGCGTTTAACGATGATTTCGCCAAAAAATTTCGTATTTTTAAAATGCGTCCCTCCGCACGCCATTTTGCGCCCATCGCACTCCCAAAAAAGTGCTTCAGGTTCGCTTTGGCTAGGAAAAGTCTCGATTTTTAACTCCTGTTTAATATAATCATTCGCAATTTTCATCGCGTCTTCAAGCTCTTGCGCGCTAAATTTATCATCGACGCGAAAATCAAGCCTTGCGCCATCTTCGCTTATTTTGCACCCGTAAATTTTATCCGCAATTAGCGGGCGGGAACGCTCTAATCCCATCAACGCAAGGTGCAGCGCCCCATGATAACAAGAAAGCTTCGCTCTACGCGTGATGTTGATTTTGATTTTGACGATTTCGCCGACTTGAAATTTGGTTAAATCAGACGCTTCTAAGTGGTGTAAAACGTCGCTTTCTACGCAAATTCCATCAAATTCGCCGCCTATTAATCTTCTTCCGCCAAATTTTGATGTATAAGTAAATGGAATTTCTTCGCCATTTTCGCGTATTATTACGCCTGCATCGCCCTCTTGGCCGCCACCTTCGGCAAAAGCTACCGTGCTTTCGCATACGATTCCGCCTGGTTCATTTTGTAAAATAGCCGTGATTTTGCTAGTGCAACTAGATAGAAATTCATCTTCGTAATATTTTTTAATTGTCATTTTATGCTCCAACTTCTTTTAAAATTTGATAATTTGAATCCACTAAAACAGTGCAATTTTGTGGAATTGGTTCTTTAATAATTGCATTTGGTGAAATTTTGACATTATCACCTATGGTTATAGCGCCATAAATTCTAGTTCCACCGCCTATTTGAACATTATTACCAATAATGGGATGGCGCTTTTCATTTTTATTTGAAGCAATTTTTCTTGCCCCTAAAATAACATTTTGTAAAATATAACAATCGTTGCCGATTATTGTAGTTTCTCCTATTACTGTTCCAACTGCATGATCTAATACAAATCTCTCTCCTATACAAGAAGCCGGATGAATTTCCACGCCAGTTTTTACCTTTGCAAATTCAGCTATCTTTCTGGCTGTTTTTTTATCGTTTTTTTCATAATAAAAATAATTAGCCACTCTATAACTAAGCACTGCAAAATATGATAAATATGTATCTAAAATATACAAAGCATCTCCATGCGCAGCCGGATCTTTTTGTGATAGAGCCTTTAAATCCTTAATTGATTTACGCAAAATTTTATCGTATTTAACTTTTGTAAAATCACAATAATTTATACTTAATAGCATATTATTAATCATGCTTTTGATGATATTTTTTATTGATTTTTTCATTGAATATCACCTATATAATCTTTTCCATCGTCAGCCACAATTGTAATTATATTTTTATCAGAAGTTAAATTTCTCGAAACTCTTAAAGCAATCGCAAAATTAGCTCCAGATGAAATGCCAACAAAAAGTCCTTTTTTAGCTAAAATTTTTCTAGCTTCTAATGTCTCTTCATAGGTAATATTTTCCATTTTATCAATTAAATTCGAAGTAATAAAAGGTGGTTTTATGCCAACTGCTGTGGCTTGAATTTTATGTGGAATAAAAATATTATTCAGTATATCGCAGCCTAACGGCTCAACTCCTATAATTTTTACATTTTTTATATTATCTTTCAAACATTTTCCAACTCCAGCAATTGTTCCACCGCTTCCAATAACGCTTATAAAATAATCAACTCTATTTTTCATTGCTGATAAAATTTCACTACCAGTTTGATTGTAGTGAATTTGTGGATTTGCATTATTTGTAAATTGATCTAAGTTTATCAGTTTAGGATTTTCTTTTATCATATTTTTGGCTAATTTTATATGACAATCGTTTCCTTTTGTATGATCTGCTAATAATACTTTTGCTCCATAAAATTTAAGAGTCTCGATTTTTGTTTTGCTAAAATTATCAGGAACACATAAAATCAAATTTAAATCATATAAATTTGAAGCTATTGCTAAACCAATACCAGTATTTCCGCCTGTAGCTTCTATAATCGTATCACCTTTTTTTAATCTTTTATCTTTAAATGCTTGTTCTACCATAGCAAGACCGACTCTAGATTTTATGCTACCGCCAAGATTAAAGTTTTCTAATTTTAGATAAATTTTACCAAATTTATCACCATGAGGATTTTTTATTTCTACAATGGGTGTATGCCCTATAAGATTTAAAATTTCCATTTTAACCCTTTCTTTATTTTAATTTTGCGATTGAATTTTAATAAAAAAATATAAAATTAAAAGAAAAAATGATTTAAGAATTATATTTTAAGCTTTAAATAAGAAGAGTTGTAGAAATTCGAGTAAAATTCGGATAAAAATTCATTTTGTGCCCAGCTTTTAGAGTGTTTTAATTAAGATTAATTTTTATATAATTGCACCCAATATGGAAAAAAAATGTAATTTAAAATCAAAAAAAGCCCTATTTTTAGACCGCGACGGAGTGATAAATTTAGATTATGGCTACGTTTATAAACGTGAAAATTTTGTCTTTTGCGACGGGATTTTTGATGCTTTGCGCGGATTTAGCGCATTAGGATACGCGCTATTTGTCATAACAAACCAATCAGGCATCGCGCGCGGGTTTTATAATGAGATTGATTTTGAAAAAATTTGCGCGTTTATGCTTGGCGAGTTTGCAAAAAATGACGTAAAAATCGAGCAAATTTATCATTGTCCGCACACTTCTAGCCAAAATTGCGATTGTCGTAAACCTCGCCCTGGTATGATTTTGCGCGCTAAGCGTGAGTTTGGGCTTGATTTGGGCGCATCGATTTTAATCGGCGATAAGCAAAGCGATATACAAGCAGGGCTAAACGCAGGGCTAAAAAAGTGCTTTTTAATAGAAAAAGAAGGCGAATTTAAAAGCGCGTTGGAAGTTTTAGATTATGTAAAAAAAGGAAAAATATGAGAGTTGTAATAACAGGTGGCGCAGGATTCATCGGGTCAAATTTGGCTAAGCATTTTGAGCGCAAAGGATATGAAGTTTTGGTGGTGGATTGCTTTCGTAGCGATAAGAAATTTAGTAATGGAAATTTGCGCAGTTTTGGGCATTTTAAAAATTTACTAGGCTTTTGCGGCGAGATTTATTGTGGTGATATTTGCGAGAGCGTCACATTAGAAAAAATAGAGAAATTTAAGCCAGATGCGATATTTCACGAAGCGGCGATTTCTGATACTACTGTGAGCGAGCAAGATGAGCTTTTACAGGTAAATTTAAACTCTTTTAAAGATCTTTTATCCATCGCAAAAGATAATAACGCAAAGCTAATTTATGCTAGTTCGGGCGCAACTTATGGCGACGCGCCGACTCCACAAAGTGTAGGCGTGGGCGAAAATCCGAGCAATATTTATGGTTTTTCAAAACTAATGATGGATAAAATCGGCGCGAAATTTGCGCGCGAATTTGGCGTGCAGGTTGTTGGGCTACGCTATTTTAATGTTTATGGCGAAAATGAGTTTTTCAAAAACAAAACCGCGTCGATGATTTTGCAATTTGGGTTGCAAATTTTAAGCGGGCGCGCGCCAAAACTATTTGAAGGAAGCGATAAAATTTTACGTGATTTTGTCTATATTGGCGATGTTGTGCGCGCAAATGAACTTGCGCTAAATTCGAGCGTAAGCGGTGTTTTTAACGTCGGCACAGGCGTTGCGCGATCTTTTCAGGATGTAGCGGATATTTTACAGCGCGAAATAGGCGTAAATTTAGGCAATGAATATATAAAAAATCCATTCGCCGCGCAGTATCAGTTTTTCACACAAGCAAACATCGCGCCAACTACCACCGCGCTAAATTATGAGCCAAAATTTAGTTTAGAAGATGGCATAAAGGCTTATTTGCCTGAGATTAAACGTATTTTTAATAGCGAATTTAAAGGCAAAATCGATGGTTAAGGTATTGGTGCTTGGCGATTTGATGATAGATCACTACGTTTGGGGCACGTGCGATCGGATTTCGCCAGAAGCCCCAGTGCAAGTAATAAATGCTAAAAAAGAGACAAAGCGTCTTGGCGGGTGCGGTAATGTCGTCTCAAATTTGATCGCGCTTGGCGCGCAAGTGGGCGTTATTAGTGTTGTTGGCGATGATGAAAATGGCGATGAAATTTTAGAATTATTAAAAATGCGTGGCGCAAAAGCAGAGCTAATCATCAAAGAAAAAGGGCGCAAATCCAGCCTAAAATCGCGCATAATGGTTGCGCACCAGCAGGTTTTGCGAATCGATAATGAAAGCGTGGGCGACGTAAAATGCGCTGATGAAATTTTGGCTAAATTTGACGAAATTTTGCGCGGTTATGATATCGTGCTATTGAGCGATTATGGAAAAGGTGTATTAACACACGAAATTTGCGCGGGAGTTATCGAAAAAACAACCATTGCAAATAAATTTAGCCTAATTGATCCAAAAGGCGCAGATTACTCAAAATATCGTGGCGCGACGCTTTTAACGCCAAATCGCAAAGAGGCGTCAATCGCACTGCAAACACCGCTAAACTCGCGCGCAGATGTCGATAATGCGTTGCGGAAATTAAAAGAGAAATTTGATTTAAAATATGGGCTCATCACGCTTAGCGAAGAGGGAATTGGGCTTTATGATGGCGAAAAATTTAGCCATTTTGGTGCGCTTGCTAAAGAGGTTTTTGATGTTACCGGCGCAGGAGATAGCGTTTTGGCGACTTTAGGTTATTGTTTAGCAGATAATGAGAGTATCGAAAGCGCGATAAAAACGGCGAATTTAGCCGCTGCGGTTGTCGTGGGCAAAGTGGGAAGTGCTGATGCTTCATGGAGTGAAATAGAGGCTCTAAAGTGTGGTGAAATAGGGTTTTGGCGCAAGATAGTGGGCTTAGAAGAGTGTGTAAATATGAGCTCAAATTTCTCACGCGCTGGTAAAAAGATCGTCTTTACGAATGGTTGCTTTGATATTTTGCATTCAGGGCATGTAAGCTACCTACAAAAGGCGCGAAATTTGGGCGATTTGCTTATTGTTGGGCTAAACTCAGATGAGAGTATTCGCCGTTTAAAAGGTGCGTCTCGCCCGATAAATTCGCAGCGTGATCGCGCCACGCTACTTGCTGCGCTTGAATTTGTCGATTTTGTCGTGATATTTGATGAAGATACGCCACTAAATTTAATCAAAGCTTTACGACCTGATATTTTGGTAAAGGGCGCAGATTACGCAGGAAAAGAGGTAGTCGGGAGCGAATTTGCAAACGAGACGCAATTAATCGAGTTTGTCGAGGGAAAATCAACAAGTAAAATTATCGAAAAAATAAGGGGGAAAGATGAAATTTAAAGACGAATTGCGGGCTCACGCGGATGTTGTTGCAAAAATGGATGCGCTTTGTGATGATGTTGAACGCGCGGCGCAAATCATAATAAAAGCTCTAAAAAACGGCTCTCGTGTGCTTATTTGCGGTAACGGTGGAAGTGCAGGGGACGCGCAACACTTTGCGGCTGAGCTTACTGGGCGATATAAAAGCGAACGCACACCGCTTGGCGGGATCGCGCTTACGACTGATACGTCGGCGATTACGGCGATTGGCAATGATTATGGCTATGATGAGGTTTTTGCTAGGCAGGTGGTCGCTTTGGGGCGTGCGGGCGATGTTTTGGTCGGGATTTCTACGAGTGGAAACAGCGCAAATGTGCTAAAAGCGGCGCGTGAAGCGCAAAAAATCGGCATGCAAACAATAGGTTTTAGTGGTAAAGGCGGGGGTGCGATGAGTGAGGAATTTTGGTTAAATTTGGTTGTCCCTTCGAATGATACAGCACGAATTCAAGAGATGCATATTTTGATTATTCACACAATTTGCGGGTTTATTGATGAGGCTTGGAGTGAAAAAAATTAGTTTTTAAATTTGGTTTTTGAATTTGGCTGTTGCGCGGCGGAAATTTGTTGTGGCGTTGGCGATAAATTCGCGCTGGTTGATCGCGTAAATTTGTGGTTGTGAGTTTGCGCGACTTATCAAAGCGATTTTAAAAGTCTTGAGAAAATTATCTTTGGTTCAACGAAACTCAAACGGATTTTTCTCATCGATTTTATAGAATTTTTGCTTTTTTGATGAATTGCATCCTTGATTTTGCTTTTTGGCGCAATTAATCAAGCAATCACGGGTTTTGACAAACTAAATTTTACGCTTCATAAATTTTGCCAAACTACGATATTACCAGCATTGGCTCGCTAGCATATAAAATTTGCTATCACGCTTTAGTATATTAAACGTGGCTTTTTATTTGGCTTTAAAGCACTTTTTTATCTTTATCTTGTCGCTAAATTTAGTTATTTTTACGGCTTTTTATTGGCTAAATAAAATTTCTTCTGTGAAATTTGCTTGTTTTTAAAGCGATCATTTTTTGTGTTCGCATTAATTTTTGATGAGCCATTTTTTGCGGTTGTAAAATTTGCGCCAAAGCCATAAAACGCGCTCTTATCATTTGTATCAAATTTGGCGCGAGGATAAATTTACTTTGAAAACTAAGATTGACCCAAGATAACAAAAGCAGATTTTCTCCTATCAATCTCAACATCTTTTGATATAAATTTGTAAGACACCCCTTTAAAAGGAGATATTTTACAAGAGCCTTCAAAACTAAAACCTTCTTAAAAATATCCATAGCGAAAAATAAAAGGATAAAAAATGAACAATCTTTTAAATGTTAAGAATTTTATAGGTGTAGATATCTTAAATTTACAAATTTTGAAAGCTTTTAAATTTATTAAACAAAGGACAAATATGAAAAGACTATTTTTAACTATGCTGTGCGGGATTTCGTTGTTTGTGAATTTAGCAGAAGCTACATAAAATTCTACGGCAAATTTATTATCCACACAAAACAATCACTTAATTTCAAATCAAATTTCAATAAGTGGTTTAGCGAGCAAACACTAAAAGAGCTTGAAAAATATGAAAAAGATTTTTTAATTTAAAAGCCAAAATAACGCAATTATTGAAAGATAAAACCGCTCAAAATCTCTTTAAAGCTATATTTTTGAAAAAACAAATTTAGCCATTAAAGAGATAATTAAATTTACATTAATCAAAAATCCTGCCCTCAAGTGCCTTTACTTTATGGCTTTTTTGGTGAAAATTTTGGTATCCATATTCAGCAATAGCTTTTATGTGGGCTTTGCTTGCGTAGCCTTTGTTGTGCGCGAGACAATATTTGGGGCGATTGCGTCGTAAATAGCGATCGTGCGTGACTTTTGCCAAAATACTCGCCGCGCTTACGGCTGCGATTTTTGCGTCGGCCTTGACGCAGGTGAAAATTTGCTGGTTGCCAAAGCTCGTATTTCCATCATAAATAAAATGCAAATCGCTAGAATTTTCGTAAGTTTAACACGCAAATATCTAAAGTATCTTTTACAATATCCTCGCCAATAAAATTCTTGACATTTATTTTTTTATCCTTTTATTTTTCGCTCTTGTTTTTACTTGCAATCAGGTTGCCAAGCTAGAATTTGAGCTTTTTAACGCAAATCTTACAAGCTCTCTTGTAATTGATAATTTCTAAACTGCGTTAATAAAATAATCTCAAAAAAGATTTAATAGGGGCTAATTCTTTAAGGTTTAATATTTTTTAAGAAGTTTTGAAGGCTCTTGTAAAATATCTGCTTTTGAGGGGAGGTATATTACAAATTTCTATCAAATTTGGCATTTTTTGCGTTGGAATTTGCTTGCTTGATATTAGAATTTGTGTCAAATTGCGTCTTTAATTTACTTTGCGCGCTGTATTTTAAATTTTCATCAAATTTCCCACAAATTTTACTATCGGATTTTGTCTGTTTTGTATCAAATTTTTCATCAAATTTATCGACTATATTTTCATCAAATTTGCCAATTTTTTTCCGCTTGCTTGCGTTAAATTTCATTTTCAATCCACTTTGCGCGCTGTATTTTAAATTTGCTTCCAAATTAACGTCAAATTTATCCTTAAAATACGCCATAATCTCATCAAGTCCCTTGCGCAAACACGCGCTAAGCCCCATTTTATCGACATCATTTGCGCTAAATACCACGATTTTATACTCTGCGTTTGATATGATTTTTTCGTATAATTTTTCGCGTAAACAAAGCCAAATTCGCTAAATTTTCTTCTCTTCTAGCTCTTTTATCGCATCGATCGCCATTTGCGGGAGTAGGTTTTTCATACACGTGTGAGTGCCGAGCGGACAGACGCGCTTCATGCAGGGCATACAGGGCAAATTTAGGTGCAAAATTCGCGCATTTTCGTTTGCATAAGGCGATGTTTCGCGCCATCTTGTCGGCCCAAAAAGCGCGATAGTTGGCGTTTTAAAAGCGGCTGCAATATGCATCGGTCCACTATCGTTTGTGATGAAAATTCCACCACTTTTAGCGATACCAGCTATCATTTCGCACAGCTCTTTGATGGTGGTTTTGCCACACAGATTTGTAAATTTCACGCCGTTTTTGCTTAATTGGCGCGCTATCTCATCGCAAATTTCGCTCTCGTTAGACCCGCCAAAAATCAAGATGTCAAAATCATTTGCAAATTCTTGCGCCACCTTTGCAAAATAGAGAGGATACCAGCGTTTTGCGCTCCCATAGCTAGCCCCAGGATTTAATCCAAGCGTCTTTCGCGCGAAAATTTCTGGCTCAAAATAGAGTTTTAAGCCGTGATTTTGGTTTAAAATTTGCGAGTTTTCATCTGATTTTTTATTATTTTTCTCTTTTAAATGCGCGCTATTTGCGTTTAAATTTAGATAACTATTATCGCCAATCAAACGCGCGTTGTTTGTTAAATTTTTCAAAATTTCGGCGCTGTTATTGCTCTTTAAGGATTGCAAATTTTCGTTTTTAAAATTTGCTTCGTTTAAATTTGGGCTAGTTTTAAAATTTAGATTTTTAAATTTTGTGTTAAATATAGGCGAATTTGCCTTGTTTTGCACAGCGGTTTTTTTGAAATTTGGCGCAAAGGAGTTTTTGTTTAAGGGGCTAAATTTAAAACTTGCCAAATTTAATTTAGAAATTTGTTTGCAAAACCGAGCAAAATCCGCATTTTTCGTAGCTTTTTTGCAAAAAATATTTATCGGCTCAAAAATCTCGGATTTATCGCTATTTCCTCTTTCTTGCGCGGTTTGTGCATTTATGGGCGTAAATTTGATATTTAAATTTTTCACGCAGGGTTTTGGCTGTTTTGGTGCAATATTTTCGATATTTTGCGCGATTTTGCCGTTTTGTTTTTCTTTGTTTGCGCCTTGTAAATTCAGTGTTTGAGCAATAAATTCGGCATATTTTTCAGCTTGATGAGGCGCGTTTATGCGTTTGTTAAACACGGCTTTTTTGTGCGCTTTGATGAAAAAAAGCCCGAATTTTGCCGAAAACGAACCACGAAAACTAATCGCCACGTCAAATTCGCCTAAATTTCGCATTGTTTTTGCTAAATTTAGTAGGCGAAGTTTTGCTTTTTTGCTTTCGTCGATGATGAAATTTGTCGCATTTGGGTGCGGTTTGTAAAGCTCTAGGCACATTTTTGCGCCAAAAAACGTGATTTGCGCATCAGGAAAATTGCTCGCGATTAGCTCTATTGCCATGCTTGCCATCACGCTATCGCCAAGCCACGTCGGAAGCTCGATAAATAGGCGCATCAAGCCACCTTTTCGCATGAAATTTGCTCAACCCAGCGCGAATTTGCGCGAGATTTTTCGGGCAAACTTAAGTGCAAATCGCAACAAAAACTCTTGTGTAAAATCAAATTTTGATATAAGGCTGATTTTGGCGGTAAAATTTGGTGTAGCGAGCTTGAAATCTCGGGTAAATTTATAAGCAATTTTAAGAGTAAATTTGGGCGCAAAATGGTGCATAAATTTAAAAGCGAGCTTAAATCGCAACGGCTCAAACTCATATTTGGTTGTAAATTTATCTGGTGCAAAATGGCGCACGAATGCCGATTTAAGAGCAAATTTAAAGATAATTTCTGGCGTAATAAAAACAAAATCGCGAACAAATTTCTATGTGAATTTTTAGATAAAATCGTGCGTAAATGCCAATAGTTAAAATAGTCTTTGCGTGATAAGTGCGAATTTATAAGCAAATTTTGGCGTAAATTTAAATAGATATGCAAATTTGTGTGTGAGCTTAAAAGTAAATTTTTAGATAAATTTCTGCGCTGAAGAGGCGAATTGATATTAAAAAAATAGTGTAAATTCGGGCGCAAATGGCATAAAATCATAGGTAAATTTGGCTCTAAATTAAGATGTAAATTCTCATTTAAGTCTGTTTGAAAAATTAAAATTAAATTTTTACTCAAATTTCTGCGCTGGTTAAGAGGCAAATTTATCTCAGAAATAAAGTCTAAAAGCTGCAAATTCGCGATTAATTTTAGGCGCAAATTTAAAAATAAATTTATCTTTAAATCCAAAAGCCAAATCGCTTGTAAAGGCGTAAAAATAGGCTTTCTAGCGCATTTGTTGCAAGCTTTTATCGTCTTAATAGTTAAGCTTAAAAGAGCAAATTTAATCAAACTAGCAAAGCATATTTTGAGCGTAAAAATAAAATTACCTGAAGTCAAGCGCGCAAAAATAAATTTAAATATCTCCAAATAAATGGCGAATTTAGTGCTTGAAATTTGCAAAAATTTACCAAATTTAACGTGCAAGGTGGTGTTAAATTGCGCGTATTTTTTTTGCAATGCAGGGCGCATAAAGCTAAAATTTAGCGTCAAATCTGACTTGAAAAAGAGGCAATTTTGGCTAAAAACAGCCCTGAAATAGCCATTAAAGAGCTCAAAATCAAACTCGGTTAAAGCCTCACAATAAATAGTGTGATTTTCAATTTTTTGTGCGAAATTATCCGCGCCCGCTAAAGCCACGCAAGAGCTAAAATGATTTCGCGCCAAAGCCAAGCCACCGCGCCAAATTTCACACATTTTTTTCCTTTATCACGCGCGATATCGCTTCTACCGAGAGTTTGGCGTTTTTTTCTATGGTGAAATTTTGCGCGATTTTGTAGTTATTTTCGCCGATTTTTTCGCAAAATTTAGCCTCGCGTAAAAGCTTTGTTAAAATTTTGCTAGCCTCATCTGTGCTATCTAAGACAAAATCCGCGTCCAAAATCTCAGCCGCGCCGTTTTGTGCGGTCGTGATTACGGCATTTTTGTAGCTCATCGCCTCTAAAACGGCGTTTGAAAACGGCTCGTAATGTGTCGGAAACAAAAACACATCAGCGCATTCATAAAATTTGCTAACGTCTTTTTGTGCGCCCGTAAATAGGGCATTTACGCCTAGCTTGCGCGCCAAATTTCGATAGCTTTCTAAGTGTTTATCTGCCCCAACGACGATCGCATTAAAGCTAGGCGCGCCAAATTTGCTCCGCGCAAGATGTAAAATCTGCAAATACTCAGCCACGCCTTTGCGCTTAAAACCGCTGCCGACAAAAAGCACAATTGGAAGCTTAAAATCTAGCCCAAATTTATCGCAAATGGCGAGTTTTGCGCTATCTTTTTCTATTTTTGCGGGCAAATTTACGCCGTTGTAGATGACGCAAATTTTATCCGCGCTGGTGCCATAGGCGTCAATGATTTGATTTTTGATGAAATTTGAGTTTGCGATGATAAGTTTTGCGTTTGCAAAGCACTTTTTTTCTAAATGCGGATAGACGAAATTTAGCGGATTTAGCCACCAAAACGGCTTTAGGGTGCGGTAAATTTTATGCACGCCATCGCCTGCGCGATAGATGTCGGCACACTCTATGCGCTCTAGGCTAAAATAGAGCTCATCTGCGCCTTTTTGTGCGCAAACTTGGCGGTTAAATTTGAGTGCTTTTAGCCACGAACCTAGCTTTTGCGAACCGCTAAAAGAGCGGATTTCGCACCCTATTTGTAGCGAATTTAGCGCGTTTGTTAGCCTTGATAGATACCGCTCCGCGCCACCTAATGCGCTAGGATTTGCTCGTAAAAAGATGATTTTTTTCATGGGGCGGATTTTACAATAACTTTAATGAAAGTTTAGTTATAATCCCCCATTTTAAGGAAAAATGTGAAAATCTTACTAATCAGAAACGACAATATCGGCGATCTAATCTGCACCACGCCAGCCATTGAAGCCCTGCGAAAAGCCTACCCTAGTGCGCAAATCGACATCGTTGTAAATAGCCTAAATGCGCCAGTCGTACAAAATAATCCGTTTTTAAATCGCGTTTTCATCTATACAAAACCAAAGCACGTGCGCAAATTTTCGCAAAAAATCGGCGCATTTTTCAAAAAGGCTAAAATTTGCCTAAAAATCGCTCTTAGCGGATATGATGTGGCGGTTATTTTTCGTAGTTCTTATAGCTCTTCGGCGTCTCTTTTTGCCAAAATCTCACGCGCAAAAACGATAATTGGTGTCGGTAAAAAGGGCTTTATAAATGAAAAAGTCGAGTTTGAAAATGAGCATGAAGTTATGTTTTGTTTTAAGCTTCTTACGCCTTTGGGAGTGAAATTTGGTGGCGAAAAGACGCTGTTTATGGCGCAAAATCCGCGCGATGATTTTAGGGATTTTGTATTTTTTCACATAAGCTCAAGAGTGCGCGAAAATGCTTTGAGTGAGGATAAAATTTTGCAGATTATTGAATTTTTAAAATCCAAATTTAAGCGCGTTTTAATCACGGCGGAAAACGCTGAATTTGGCGATAGGATTTCGCAAATTTCAGGCGTAAAGTATCTAAAAACGGTAAATTTCAGCGAACTTGCTGATTTTTTAAGCACTGCTAGAGCGTTAATTACACTAGATGGCGGAGTTGCGCATTTAGGACCTGCGCTTGGTATTAAGACGATAGCGATCTTTGGCAAAACCGCTCAAAATCGCTGGGCGCCAACATACGCACGCGCAAAATGTGTGGTGTTGCAAGATGAGAGCTTTCTGGCGGAAAATGTTAAAAATGAGCAAATTTTCAACGCGATTAAAAAGGAGTTTAGTTGATTCTAGATAGCAAAAAAGAAATTTTAAACTATTGTATTTTAACCTGTGTTTGCTTCTATCTTTGATAAACTCTTTATTTTGGCATTTTTGATGATAGTTTTTGGAGATAAATTTGATA
>CAUTSW010000017.1:0-22588 GCA_963541085.1 uncultured Campylobacter sp. | reverse complement strand
GATAAACTCTTTATTTTGGCATTTTTGATGATAGTTTTTGGAGATAAATTTGATAAATATATTAGAACTTGAAAGTTCGCTAGGATTTGGTGGACAAGAACACCGCACACAGCGTGTTATAAACGGGCTAGATAAGAGTAAATTTAAGGTATTTTACGCGCTAAATCACGGCTCAAAGAGCTTTGAAAAGCCGATCGATTGCGAGTTTGTGGAGTTTAATCTCAAAAGAGTTTATAACATCTTTGAGATATTTAAAATTTGCAAATTTGTTAAGCAAAACAAAATAGACATCATCGCCACGCACTCAGGCAAAGACGGCAACATCGGCGCAATCGTAGGCAAAATAACAGGTGCGAAAGTCGTGCGAACACGCCATTTGCAAACGCCGATTAGTTCGCCATTTTCGTATAATTTAAGCGACCGCGTCGTATGCGTCTCAAACGCCGTAAAATCAGGGCTCATAGAGCGTGGTGTAAAGCCAAATTTAACTCAAGTCATCTACACTGGCGTTGATACGCAAAAATTTACGCCAAATTTTAGCAAAAATATAAAAGACGAGCTAGGATTAGCGCAAGATTGCGTGGTTGTGGGGATTGTGGCGGTTTTGCGCGGGGCAAAAAATCACGAAATTTTAATTGAAGCTTTTAATGAGTTAAATTTAAAAAATACTGCGCTTGTCATCGTCGGCGACGGACCACAAGAGGCGAAATTGCGCCAATTAATCGCTGATAAAAAGGGCATTTTT
The DNA here is from genome assembly GCA_963541085.1 of uncultured Campylobacter sp. GTDB lineage: Bacteria > Campylobacterota > Campylobacteria > Campylobacterales > Campylobacteraceae > Campylobacter_B. The sequence continues at coordinate 21,843 of CAUTSW010000017.1, read as the reverse complement.
ATGCTTGGAAATCGCTTGGATGTGAGCGAATTTATGGCTAGTTTTGATATTTTTGTTCTTCCTTCTAAAATGGAGGCTCTTGGCACGGCGATTTTGGAGGCGCAAAGTTGTGGTGTGCCTTGCGTTGGAAGTAGGGTTGGCGGTATCGTTGAAGCGATTGAGCATGAAAGAAGTGGATTTTTATTTAGCGATAAAGATGAGCTAAAAACCGCGCTAAAACGTCTTATAGAAGATAAAAATTTGCGTCAAAGTTTTGGCAAAAATGCCCGTAAAATCGTGCAAGAGAAATTTAGCATCGAAAAAATGATTGCAGATACGGAAAAAATGTATGAAAATCTTTGAAAATTTGATGAAATTTTACCTGCGAAATCGCAAAACTCAAAAGTGCGAAATGGTGAGTGAGAAATTTAAATGCGTCTGTTTTTTTAGCAACACCGCCATCGGCGATACGCTCTTTAATACGCCCGTATTTAGGGAGTTTCGTGCTAAATTTAGCGATGTAAAAACTATCGCTTTGCTAAATCCTAACAACGCCATGCTGTTTAGAGATGATTCAAATTTAGATGAAATTATCACTTACGATGGGCGTTGGGGCGGGTTTTTAAAGACGCTAAAAATTTTAAAATCCAAAAAAATCGACATTTGTTTTTTGCTTCACTCAAACGAGCCACAAGCGACGCCACTTGCGATTTTATCGGGCGCAAAGTATGTTTTTAAACTGCCAAATCACAAAAATAAATTTAACTTTTTGCACTCAAACACGCCACAAAAATACGCTGATGAGAACAGATACATCGTGCTAAATCGGCTTTTGCAACTTAAATTTGTAGGGATTAATAGCGATGAGAGCTTGGCAAAAGATGAAATTTGCAGGTTGAGCTTGTATCTAAATCCAGCCGATTATGTGCGCGTTGATGAGAAGCTTAAAGGTTTAAATGGCGAGCAAAAGTCTAACAAAGAAGCAAAATTTAAACAAATTTTATCGCGCGATAAAGAACAAAATTTGGCGCAAAATGAGCCTGAAATTCGCAGTGGCGATGAGCGCAAAATAATCGGCTTTCAAATGGGTGCGTCGTCGCGTTCTAGAAAGTGGACTTTGCAACGTTGGTGCGAGCTTGCGTTAATGATTTTGCAAGATACAAATTATCAAATCGTGCTAACTGGAAGTCCATCAGAGCGAGGCGAATGCGATTTGTTTATGCGCAAGTTAGAAAAGAATTTAGATGAGTTTTTAAGCTTTAAAGCACAAGAAAACACACTAAAATCTCAATCCGCAAATCAAGTAAATTTAGATAATAACTCTTCATGTGTTAATGAAAGTTGTGTGGAAAATAATCACGTAATCGTTGCAAAAGCTATATCAAATTCGGCTTTAGAATTTGATAAAAAAATCAGCGAAAATCCTTCTGATTTGGCGAATTTAAAACACGATTTGCTAGGGCGTGTGTTAAATTTAGCTGGTGTTTTTAACCTACGCGAAGCTGCTGCGCTTATTGATAGGTTAGATATTTTAATCACGCCAGATACTGGACCATTGCACGTTGCAGCAGCGATGAAAACACCTACAATCGCACTTTTTGGCGTGGCTAATCCAAGTAGTTCAAATCCAAATTTTGACACTAAAATTCACAAAATTATAAAGGCTGATTTTAAAAACTACAAAGGCTTTGATAAACACGACGATTGCGCGCAAACGATGGAGAGAATATCGGCGCAAAATGTGTATGAATTAATAGGCGCAATCTTAAAGGAAAATTTATGAAAAATATCTTGCTAGTATCTCATGGTGCAGCACTTGGTGGGAGCCCTATTTCTGCTTTAAATGTGGCTAGATTTATAAACAAAGATGAGTTTAGAGTATTTTATGCTTTTGGCGAAAATGGCAAAATTTTAGATATCGCAGCAAGCGAAAATATCCCAACTTTTGTCGCAAAAAAACGCGGATTTTTGGGCATTCCTTTAATTTTAGACTATATAAAAATTATAAAAGAAAATAATATTGATATTGTGCATTTAAATACGCTAACTTCGTATTATAAATATCCAGCAGTTGCGGCTAAAATTTTAAAAAAGCCGGTGGTTTGGTTTGTTAGAGAAAATCCACAAGAAAAACGCTGCACGAGACTAGCCAAATTTATCAACAAATTTAGCGATAAAATCGTCACCGTTTCATACGATACTGCGCAAAATATGCCATATGCTGATAAAAATAAACTTATGACTATTCACAATGGAATAGATCTATTAAGCTACAACGATGATATTGTAAACGCCCATGAAAAACTAAATTTAAGCTCAAAATTTAAATACATATCCACAATTGCGAGTATAGAAAAGCGCAAAGGTATTTTAGAACTTGTGGATGCATTTGCGATTCTTAAAAAAGATAGCAAATTTGCGGATTTTAAACTTTTGATTGTCGGTGCTGATAGAACGCAGAGCAAAATTTATTTAAATGCTGTGATAAATAGAGTCAAAGAGTTAAATTTAACTGGTGAGGTTATCATCTATGGCGAAAGCAAAATGATAAAAGAGATTATGAAAATAAGCGAAATTTTTACGCTTTGTTCGCACTGGGAGGGGCTTTCGCGTGTTTTATTAGAAGCTATGGCGTGTAAAAAAGCTATTGTTTGCACTGACGGTGGCGGAAATAAAGAGCAAGTAATAGATGGACAAAATGGCTATGTTGTAGATGTTGGCAATGTAGAAGATCTAGCCTTGAAGCTAAAATTGGCTTTAAGCGATGGGCAAAAGCTCGCTATTTTTGGTGAAAATTCGCGCAAATTTGCGGAAGAAAAATTTGATATAAAAGTCACAACAAAAAAGATAGAAGCGGTCTATAATCAAATTTCACGCTAGGTTTGACATCAAAGCCAAACCTAATTTTCTGATTTTTTTAGCTCAATCGCACCTAATTTATCAAACATAAAACTTCTAAAACTTCTGCTTAAATCTTGATCATTGCAATCATCGATCGCTCCACAAAGCTTTCTCATAGCGTAATTTGCACCAAAAAATTCATTCGGTTTTATCTGCATCAACTCTAAAATCACGCTAGAACCAAGCCCTAATTCGCCAAGTTTTGTATCATCAAAGGCGATTTTTTCTATATCATCGCTACCACGGACGAAAAATTGCGTGATAAATAGCGGATTTGTAAAATTTAGCCCAACATCGCTCTCATCTATTCCGACTAATCCATGGTGATCTCCAAAATAGCCAAAAACATAGGGTCTTTTGCTTTGCATTAGATATTCATCTAAATTTTCCACCGCTTTATTTAACTCTATAATTCGTGAATAATAATCGCTCAATGCAAGTGCGGTTTTGTGTTTATACTCTTTTTCTAAGCCAAATTTTTATCTCTTTAGCTCTATCGTAAGGTCCGTGCTCAAACATCGTTAAAACGTAGATTAAAAGCGGTTCGTCTGGATATTTCTCAAAAATTTGCTTTGTGTAATCGGCGAAATTTTGACTAGGAATTGTCCAAAGATTTTTATTATCTTTTGCGTTGCTTCCGCCTTCGCCTTTATAGCCAAAATCTTGCGGATGATAAAACTCGTCAAATCCAAGCTCTTTATACGCTCCGCTATAAAAGTCCAAATTTAAAGGATTTATTATGATTGTTCTAAGCCATCTTTTTTAAGTAAATTTGGTAGGCTAAATTTCAACATTCCAGCCCAGTCGCTAAATACTTTAAACGAATTTACACCAAAATTATCAGGGCTTATTCCGCTTAAAATTTCAAATTCGGATTTAATTGTGCCACCGCCAAACGTATGAACACGCACGTAGCTTTTGTATTTTAAATTCGGTGCGTCCAAAAACATGCTAAGTTCGCCTAATCCACGATAAATTTTAGTGTCTATTGTTGATTCTTGTAGCCAAAGAATTAAATTTGGTTTTAAATTTGATGTTTTATACGGTGCAATCTCTTGTGCTTTTTTCTCAAAATATGAATATGTATTATCAAAAGTCGGCACTTCTAATTTCATATTAGTTAGCATAGGCATAACAAATAATAAAATCACTAAGCCTAATAAAATTGAAAATAAATTTTTATTTAATATCCACTAAATTTTTTATAAAATTTTCAATATTTTTTTCATCTTCTTTGCTAAGCTTAAAATACTCGCTTGCGTCAATATTTCTGATTGTTTTAAACACTGCGCTAATTGGCGGTAAATTTTGACACACGATTAGCGAATTAAACACGCCACGTTGTTCACTAGCAAAGCACGGCCCCATCAAACATATCGTAGGCACTTTCATCGTGTCTGCGATGTAGTAATTACCGCTATCTGCGCTAATATATAAATTCATCTGTGCGGTATAAAAAGGCAATTCGCACAAAGCGATTTTATCTATAAAAGATGTAATAAAAACGCCGTGAGTATCGATATTTTTTAGCTCTTTATCGTCGCCTTTTATACCAAAAATATACACCTCACAATCAAATTTCGCCAAAATTTCAAATATCTTATTCCATGTGCTAATCGGTGGAGTTTTCATCTTATTTCCAGCACTTAGGCTTATGCCTATTTTAAATTTAGAGCCTGTTATTAGATTATTTTGCGGTATGAATAGCGGTTTTTGCACACATTTTTCGTATTTTAATTCGTTAATTTCTAGCATCTTTAAATATGTCAAAAGTGTCAAATCGCCCGTTGTATGGTCTATTTTTTGCATTTTGTGTGATAAAAATTTAAATGAGCTTGAATTATTATAATGCGAAATCGTGGTTACTTTTTTTGCTGCCGCACATTTGGCTAAAAATAGATTGAGCGCATTTGGGCTTAAGACGTAAATTTCATTGTAATTTTGCATAAAAAGTGTAAATGCAAATTTTATCTTAGAAGTTTTGCCATTTTTTATATTATCAATGACAAATTTATTTTTGATTCTCTCATCATAATTTGCAAATTCTAAATTTCTTTCGTTTAAAACTATATCAAATTCGCCCAAGGGTTCAAAAATAACGCTTGTATTTGCGTAATCTCCAATAACCGCATTTTGAATAACTAGCTTTTTGTCTGTTTGTTTTCTAAAAAAACTTGCAAATTTTAAAAAAGGAAAGAGGAAAATATATATTAAAAAATAACCCACGTTTTCTCCCAAAAAGGCGAATTTTATACGATGTTGGCTAAAATACAGCTTTAATTTACCACAGGGGGGGGCATGAGCGCAAACCGCTATATAGCCTATTTTGATAAGATAATTTTGGGATTATTGTTTATATTTTTTGTGTGCGAACACCATGTAAAATTTACTGCTATTAAAAATATTTCGCTTTATTTAGCGCTTCTTTTGGCTTTGATTTTGTTTTTTTTGCAAAAAAGTTACAGGCTAGAGCTTTTAAAACAAAATTTTAAAAATGCCAAATTTCCGCTAATATTTTTAAGTATTTTTGTTATTTATGCGCTTGTGATCTCGGCGTTTCCTTATACAGATGAGTTTGATTCTTTAAAGGAGTGTTTTAAAGAATTTGGGCGCGGAATAGCATTTTTATTTATTATTTTAGTTTTGGCTGATGGCAAAAATAGAGAATCAAAAATATTTTTTTACGCCATTTTGAGTGCGTTTGTTTTAATTAGTGCTTACTATTTTTTTGATGCATTGCCAAATTTGGAGCATTTAAAGGATATGACGCAGCATGGCGAGGCAGGTAGAATTGTAAAAAGAGCCTATGCGCCATATGCTGATAGATTTGCTGTTTTTGCATTTTTGGCAGTTATGCTATTTCGCTCAAAATGGGTAAAAATTTCTCTTGTGCTATTTTGTATTATTTTTATTTGTATGGATATTTTGACTGGCGCGCGTGGGAGTTGGCTCGCAGTTGGCGTGGCGTTTTTGTTATCTATTTTATTTTTGATATTTAGTTCGTATAGGGAAATTTTTAGGCGAAATTTAAAATCAATCATAGCTTTTGGCTTAGCTTTTAGTGTTATGCTCGGCGTTTTAATTGCAAACTCATCGATCTTTTCATATAAATTTTCACAAGGTGCGAGTAGCTCAGGTAGAGATTTAATCTTAAAACAACGCTTGCCTTTGCTTATGGATAGCGAACGTGCATTTTGGGGAATTGGTTATGGCTTTAGAGTTTATGATAAATTTTTGGAGGATAAGTCTGCCGAAAAAAAAGTCAAAATTTCGATGATGAGCATTACCGATACAGGTAGAAAACACTGGTTTAATGATGAGCCATTTTTTATCGGAAACTACTATTATTATGGCGCGATAGGCACAGGTGCGCTGTTTTTGTCTTTTGTGGCACTTTTGATAGCCTCATTTCGCGAATTTTGTGTAACTCAAAATCTCTTTTTTGCTATGATTTTTATTACTCTTGTGAGTTATTTTGGTGTAAGAGGGCTATTTGAAACGATGAATTTGAGGATATTGTATCTGTTTTATGTGCTTGGATTTTTTATTTTGGTTAAGGCAAAGAGTAAAAATTGAGCGTTCCTGTTTTGATGTATCATCACGTTTTGCAAAAGGGCGGTTTTATCGCAAGTAGCGTTTCTGAGTTTAGAAAACAGATGGAATTTCTGGCAAAATCTGGCTATAAAACGCTAAGTATGAGCGAGTTTATCGCTTATAAAAAGGGCGAATTTACGCCACCAAAAAAGAGTGTTTTAATCACTTTTGATGATGGTTGGAAGGATAATTTTGTCTATGCGTATCCGATTTTACGGGAGTTTGGGCTAAGGGTGAGTATGTTTTTGGTGAGTGGCTGGATAGAGAAAGCGAGCGAAAAAAAAGGCGAGTTTATCGAGCTAAATCACGCAAAATACAAAGCTGCTGCGCCTGTGCGTCCGCAAGATGTCTTTTTAAATTTGGATGAAATCGCGCAAATGCGGGATGTTTTTGATTTTCATTCGCACACGCACACGCATTTTGATGATTATTTTGGCGAATTTGGAGCGAGCGAGAATTTTGGCAAGTGTCGTGAGTTTATGCGTAAAAATTTCGGTTTTGATGATGAAATTTTGTGCTGGCCGCGCGGTGTTTTTGATGAAAATTTACTAAATATCGCAAAAAGCGTCGGATACAAGGCGTTTTTTACGACACAGCGTGGCATAAATAGAGCTGATAATAATCTAAATTTCATCAAACGAATCGCTGTTAAAAAAGACGAAAAGTGGCTAAAAAAGAGCCTTTTTATCTATCGAAACGACATTTTGGGCGGGATTTATAGCTGGGTGAAAAAGACGTAAAAGCTTTGTAGATAAATTAAGCTAATTTGCTAAAATTTAGATAATTTAGTTTTTAATGGCGTCTTATTTTTACATCGACAATAAATTTTGTAGCTATTAATATAAATTTGCTATAGCAAAGTATGATTTCTCTTCTTGAAAAATTTAAAAGTTTTAGCTTTTATCTATTTAATCTAAGCCAAACTCAAAAATTGGCGTATACAAAAGCTTGAGATTGCGACTAAAAGTGCTGGTGCCATTTTCGCAAATGCTCTTAAAAAGTAAATTTTTAAAAAAGCCATGATTGCATTAAGTATCAAAAGACTATTAAAAGTTACGAATTAGACAAAAATAACAATATTTATATCTGTTGTAATGTGCGATTTAAACATCTTTAATAGGCTTTGCAAGAAATTTACCAACTTTGATTTTCAAAAACAGCACCAAAATACGATAAAACCTAGCTTATATCAAAAATTCATCACTATGAAATGTTGCAAAATTTATAGATGAATTAGAAATTTTATCGCTAAATTTCATATCAGATTACAAACACTATAAATTTATAAAACTTAATCGCTATTTTTGTGATTTAAAGTATAAAATTCTTATGCAAATGCGCCAATAATTAAATTTTTAATAAACTAAGAATTCATCTTTTGAAAATTCAAATTAAACACAACTTCTTTCTCTTGATTGTCTGAAAAATCTATAAATTCTAGTGAATTTACGTCTTTTATAAAGCTAAAACACTCTAAAAAGTCATAATATTCTTTCTCGTCTATAAAATCTCGCTCACAAAAAGTAGGCACTATAAAAACGTATCTAAAACAAGCAAAATCAAATACGCCAACTAAACGAGGTATTTTTATCTCATCTAGCTTGCGAATATATAACGACATACTTGTTGGCATTGGTTTTAATGAGCGTATTAAGATCACTTTTGTCAGTTTATCTACATTTTTTTGCCCTTTTATCCATTTGATTGTTTCGTCAAAATGCGATAAATGCTTGCTATCTATGGCACTTAGAGCAAATTTGCATAACGCCTTATATATGTTTTGCATTTTTATTTTGTTGCCTAGTTTTAGCTGAACTGTTTGCGAAATATCAAACTCATCTTTTAATTTTAAAGTAGCTTCTCTGTTTTCATTCATAGTAAAAGAGAAATTCTTCCCGCTCATTTGAGGAATTTAGTTCTCTTTATTTTTTATACGAAAAAACGTTCTCAAAAAATCGTGATAAGCTATAAAATCTCTTTCTATATTTTTGTCAAAATAGCTATTGCACTCGTCGCACTCATCGTTTGTTATGAGCTTTTTATTGCCGAGTGCTTCTGATATGGTGTGAGCGACGGAGTTAAATTTAACAGACGGATATTTTTGTTTGCAAAACCTGCATACTCTATCTTCTTTTTTGCCTTCGCCGATTTTTATCTTTGAATCTTTGTCTAAATTAAAATCTTCAATATTGTATTTATCTAAATTTTTTTCCATTTTTATTGCAAGATCCGGTGCTTTATCTAAAAAATCTTTTTTATTTAATTTGCACAACTCTTTTTCGAGCGTATATTCCATCTTGCTATCCATTTCGTAGACTGGCAAAATGTAAAAATACTCTCCGTATTCTAGGGAATTAAACTTTTTGCTTAATCGCTGAATTGCGGGGATTGCTTGTTTGTATTTTGCGATAAATAAGCTTAATCTCTCTTCCATCTCTTTGCTGTATTGTTGTTCGCTTGGTAAAGAAATGCACCGTTGCTCCGTGATAGAAAAATCAAAAATGCTAATAAATTCTAAGATAACATCGCCGTTATTTTCGGCACATCCTATATCGCAAACCTCATTTAGCTCTTTTAGTGAAAAAAAGTTTATAGAAAAATGTTGCATAAAAAAATCCTTGTTATGTATTTTAAATACAAAGTGTTATTCTCTTAAAAATTTTAGCAAGATAGATTAAAAATAGCATAAATTTTCAACTGAGGCGCAAATTTACTTTACAAATTTGCGGATAAAATTTAGCAAGTAAATTTTCGTGCGCAAATTTTTAAAATACGAGCGATTTTAGTTTTTTAAATTTCGCAAAAACCAAAATATTCCGTATTTTTTATCTTTGATATTTTGTGGAGTGTTTTCTCTAAAATTTTCTCTTAAAACTTGCCAAGTAAAATTTAAAAACACTCTTGAATGCGCCGCCAAAGCACCGAAATTTCGCATTTTTTCTATTTTTTAAATTTCTCTATTTTGACTATCGTCACGGCGCAAAGAGTGATACGAAGTATTGCGATTTACATCTTTATCATCTCTTTCGCGGTAAAAATATCTGCGTTTTGTAAAATATTTTCGCTTAAATCCAAGTGCTTCAAAATACTCGGCGCAAAAATTATCTTCATATCCGTAATTTCCGGCAAATTCTTCATCATATCCAAAGTGCGCCAAAAATTCGCCACGTCTCATTGCATATATATTTCCAGCACCTGGGTAATTGCCTGCGATAAAGCCATTTCTGTGAATGTGTGTGCGCCTGAATTTATAAATTTCACCCCTTTTAAAATAACTATCCACCATAAATTTCAAAGTATCTTCATAAAAAACGTGGTCTAAATCAGTGATTATAAATTTATCGCTTTTTGCGCTTAAAACGCCCAAATTTCGCGCTCCTGCTTGATTCCATTTTATGTTTTCATTGATCTTTATCCAGCGCAAATTTAGATTAAATTCTGGGATTTCATAGTGCAAGGGCGATCCATCATCAATTATGATAAATTCAATAACATCTAGCAAATCAGGGTCGTATTTTTCATAGGTTTTTAGTAAATTTAATACAGAATTTATGTCGTTTTGGTCGCAGTAAAAGTGCGTAACGTAGCTTAGTTTAATATGTGAATAATCGCGTGATATGATATGCGTGTAGGGGGGGGTGGAGAGTGATTTCATATTTTTCCTTTCAAATTTTGTCTAATTTTCTCTTTTATCTTTGGTAACTCGTCGCTAAAATTCATCAGTGTTTTTTCTACGCCGTTTTTAGTTATGCCACCTTTATCGCACGGCACAAAATCCCAATCTTTTTGAAAGACGATGTTGCGCCCCATCGTTTGAATTCCATTGCGCGCTACGTAACCGCTTTCATTTTGCGAATTATCCCACGGACCCCATTCGTAAGCTCCGCTTGCGCCAAAAAACGCGATCACGCTTATATCATTTGCGGCTGCGATATGCATCACAGCAGTATCTACGCCCACAAAAAGCGATGATTTTTTACTAAGCGCGGCGACTTGTTTTAGGCTTAATTTACCAGCTAAATTTAGCGGTTTTGAGTGGCAGAGGGCTAAAACATCATCGATTTTTTTCATCTCAGCTTCGTTTTTATCGCCAGTGATAAAAACGCGCACATCTAAATCGCGCTCGCAAAAATCTATCAGCTGTGCCATCGTTTCGTCGTTTGCGCACTTAAACATCCAGCGGCTAGTTAGGTGAAAATGCGCGAATTTTCTCGGCAAATTTAGCGTGGCGATCTCGCTTTCGTCGGCAAAAATTTTGACTTTTTTGTTCACAGGTTCAAATTTTAACGCCCTAAGCGCGTCTAAATTTTGCTCGATTATATGTCGCAAACCGCTTGATTTTGGCGTTTCGTGCGTGATAAAAAAGTTTGCTAACGTGTTTTTTGAGCGTGGTGCGACTATCGTTTTAGCTCCGCTAATCGCGCCTAAAAATATCCCGCGATCCCCGCTTGTGGTCTGCACTATGATGTCGTATTTTTCGCGTTTTATCAAAAGCGCGAACTCTATTTCGCCAAGTATTTTCTCAAAAAACCCTGCGCGTTTTATCTTTTCGCGCTCGTAAATGTGGATTTTATTTACGAAAGGATTTTTCTCTATCATCGCTTCACAGCCCCTATTTAGCGCAAAATCAATCGTCGCGCCAGGGTAGAAATGATGCAAATTTTCTATCAAAGGCGTAGTCAAAAGCACATCGCCAATGTTTCTAAATTTCATAACTAAAATTTTCATTTTATATATTTCCAAAACGTGTATTGTGCGTAAAGCCTTGCAATGACGTAGCCACGCCACCCATCTTTCCAGCCGCCTTTTAGCACAAAAAGCTTAAAAAACGTCCAAAATGGGCTAAAAATCGCTTTAAATTTGCTCTTTTTTGCGCCTAGACTTGAATAGCGATTTTGCTTTGCGATAAATTGCTCAATGCTCTCGTAAGCGTAGTGGATAAAGTGGTTTTTTAACTGCGAAATACCGATTTGATATGGTACGTGGCTAAAATTTTCATCTAAATTTGCGTTAGAAATTTCTAAATTTTTTGCGTCTGTTTTGTCTAAATTTGCGCCAAATTTATCTAAATTTTTGCTTGAAATTTCGCCTGAGCTTGTTTTGTTATGCTCTAAAATTTTCTCAGAATTTTCAAATTGGTCTAAATTCGCGTCTTGTTTGTTTGAAATTTCTTCTTCGCTCAAATTTGTTTTAGCTCTCGAATTTTCGCCTTTTAACACCACTTTTTCGTGTATCTCTCGCCCATCAAACTCGGCAAATTTTCTATCAAACAATCTCACCGAAAAATCAGGATAAAGCCCCATATTTCGCACCGCGCGTCCAAAAAAATAGTTCAATCTAGCGACTTTATACGCGCAAAAATTCGGTGCTTTTAACACCTGCAAAATTTCGTCTTTTAGCTCAAGACTCATCACCTCATCGCTATCTAGCACAAAAATCCAATCATTTCGCGCCAAATTCACTCCAAATTGCTTTTGCGCGCCAAAGCCAAGCCACTTTTGATAGATAAATCGCGCGTTTTTAAACTCGGCGCAAATTTGCTCTGTTTTATCCGTCGAACCACTATCTACGATGATAATCTCATCAGCCCAAGACGCGCTTTTTAGGACTTCGCGTAGATATTTTTCGCTATTGTAAGTTAAAATCACGACGCTAAGCATAAATTTCCTCGTAAAAGTGTTTGAATTTTTTGTGAAACCAAAAATATTCGCTCGGATCTTGCGCGATGAAATTTTGCGTTTCGTCGCTTTGGATTTGCGTCGCTTTTATGATCGCGTTTTCGCCAAGCGTTTTTACATCAATTATGCGCGTAAAAACAATATCAGTATCGCGCGGATTTTGCGTGTTTTTACGCACAAATGCGCAAATTATCAGCGCGTTGGTCTTTTGCGCTAAAATCCCAGCCGAAGGGGTGTGGAGTATCTTATGCCCAAAAAATTCGCACTCTAAACCATCGCTTTTAGCTGTGTTTTGATCGACTAAAATTCCCAAAATCCTGCCGTTTTTTAAAGCTCTTAAAATATCTTTTGCGCCGCCTTTTTTATCGATTAATTCAATATCAAATTTGCGCCTTTTTTCGCTTAAAATTTCATCCATCACTGCGCTATCTAATTTGCGTCCGACAACTGAGATTGCGCCAAATTTTGCCGCCATTGCGACCGAAAATAGCTCCCAATTGCCCTGGTGAGCGGTCGTTACTATGATAGGACGAGCTGTTTTTAGCGCATCTATTATCAAATTTTCATTTACAAAGTGCGTTTTTTGCAAAATTTGCGCTTTATTAAGCTTTTGATTTCGTAAAAATTCACTCGCAAAAAAGCCAAAATTTAGATACGTCGCGCGAGCGATCTCTTCGCGTTTTTCTTTGCTAAATTGCGGAAAACAAAAGTTTAAATTCGCCATTACGACGCGCTTTCTTTTACGATCAAGCTTATAAAAACAAAGCGCGATAAATTTAAAGATAAAATCGCCAATCGCTTGCGGAATGGTGTTTGCGATAAAGCATAAAAATTTATAAAAAAATAGGTAAATTTTATCCATGCAAAAGCCTATTTGCCCTATCTACTATGAGATTTGGCGAGATGAGATTGATACAAAAATCACTCTTGTCTATCTTGCGCGGATCGATTTTTTTGCCGGCGTTAATAGCTAAATTTGTCTTTGTGGAGTAAAAATTTCTATCGCTTGGACGATTCCCAAAAAGCGCGATACACGGGCGATTTTGCGCCCACGCAAGATGCACGATCGCGCTATCGTTGCCGATAATTAGCGCAAATTTTTCGATAATGGCGACCATTTGCGACGCGCTAAAATTTGGCAAAACTTTGGCGTTTGTGGCTTTTGCTAAATCGCTTGCCTCTATAAATTCGCTCTTGCTTCCATAACATAAATAAACCTCATGGCCACTGTTTTTTAGTGCGCAAATTACGGCGTCAAAGTGAGTGTAATTTTTGCTTTTATCGCTAGAAAATGGCGCGATCAAAATAGAATTTGGCGATAAATCTAAATTTGTGTTTAAAATTTGCGCTTTAAAGCAGTTTTTGCGCTCTAAAATTTCGCTTTCATCAAATTTAAACCCCAGTGCGCAAGATGCTAACGTTAAGTAGCGCAAAATCACGTTTTCGCCATAATCGCACGAAATTTTTTGTGCGTAAAATTTAGTAGCTAAGCTCTCTTTTGTGCCTTTTACGTTAAATCCTATGACGTTTGCGCCTAAAATTCTAGCCACAAGCGCGGATTTTATCAGCCCTTGAAAATCTAAAATCAGATCAAATTCGCCATGAAATTCGCGTAAAATTTTCCAAGAACGCAAGAAATTTTTCTCTTTTAATGGTATAGATATTACGCGCGAAAGTTCAGGAAGTGCGGATAAAATTTCGCTAAATTTTTCGTCGCAAACCCAGGTAATTTGCGCGTTTGTGATGTGCTTTTTAATAAATTGCAAAACGATCGCAGTTTGAATCGTATCGCCTAGTGCTGAGAGCCTAATTATCGCTATTTTCAAATATATTTTCCATGATTTTTTTGGCGTGATTTTATAGAGATTTATCTAAATTTAGCGTAAATTTTGCGAATTTCGCATAAAATACGGGCTTTTAAAGACTAAATTTAAAGGAAATTTATGAAAATTTTAATAACCGGAGCGGCAGGATTTATCGGTTTTCATCTTGCGTTAAAGCTTGCAAAACGTGGTGAAGAAATCTTAGGAATCGACAATATAAACGACTATTACGACGTAAATTTAAAATTCGCGCGTCTAAAAAATCTAGGAATTTCACGCGATGAGATAGAAGAAAATAAATTTATCGCTTCTAAAATTTATCCAAATTTGAGCTTTATAAAGGCAGATTTAAGCGACGCAAAAGCACTAAATGCGCTGTTTGAAAGAGAAAAAATAGAGTGCGTGGTAAATTTGGCCGCACAAGCTGGAGTGCGCTATTCGCTCATAAATCCGCAAGCTTACATATCAAGCAACATCGTAGGATTTACAAATATTTTGGAGTGTTGTCGTCATTTTGGGGTTAAAAATTTAGTTTATGCGAGTTCTAGCTCGGTTTATGGGCTAAATGAAAAGATGCCATTTTCCACTCACGATGGCGCAAATCACCCAGTAAGCCTCTACGCCGCCACAAAAAAGAGCAACGAAATGATGGCGCACACCTATTCGCACCTATTTGGGCTGCCTACGACAGGGCTTAGATTTTTCACGGTTTATGGGCCTTGGGGGCGACCTGATATGGCGCTATTTTTATTCACAGACGCCGCGATTAAGGGTAAGACGATCGATGTTTATAATCATGGCAAGATGTTGCGCGATTTTACATATATAGATGATATCGTAGATGGCGTGATAAAGTGTGTGGATAATAAAGCGTGCGCAAATCCTAATTGGAGTGGCACAAATCCAGACCCTGCAAGCTCGTCTGCGCCGTTTAAAATTTACAATATCGGCAATAATGCGCCTGTAAATTTGATGGATTATATCAGTGCGATCGAGCTAAAGTTAAAACGCCAAATCCATAAAAATTTCTTACCTATCCAGCTAGGCGACGTCCCAGCTACGTATGCTGATGTGAATGATTTAATTAAAGATTTTGATTATAAACCAAACACGAGCGTAAAAGATGGCGTGGCGAAATTTGTCGAGTGGTATTGTGAGTTTTACGGCGTAGAAATTTAAAGAGCAAATTTGAAAGGTAAAAGATGAAAATAGCGGTAATTGGCACGGGATATGTGGGGCTTGTAAGTGGCGCGTGTTTTGCAAAAATGGGCAATGAAGTAACGTGTGTAGATATTGATGAGAGTAAAATTTCACGCCTAAATAGTGGCGAAATTATCATCTATGAGCCAGGTTTAAAAGAGATCGTAGATGAGACTCGCGCAAATGGGAGTTTAAAATTTAGCACAAATTTACCCAGCGCGTTAGATGGTGCTAGAGTCGTGTTTTTGTGGGGTTGGACGCCAAAGGGTGGGGTTGGGCAAACGGATTTTCGCGTTTTTTTGGGTGTAGCAAAAGATATCGGCGCAAATTTAAAACATGAGATGATAATCGTAGATAAAAGCACCGTTCCAGTTGGCACAGGTGAGAAAGTGCGCGAAATTTTAGAAAATGAGCTAAAAAATCGTGGTGAGAAATTTGAAATTCATGTAGTTAGCAATCCTGAGTTTTTAAAAGAGGGCGCGGCGGTGGAGGATTTTTTAAAACCAGATCGCGTTGTAATCGGTGCTTCTAGCAAACGCGCGTTTGATGTGATGAGGGAGCTTTATGCGCCATTTATGAAAAATCACGATAGATTAATTGAGATGGATATAAAAAGCGCAGAGATGACAAAATATGCGGCAAATTCGATGCTTGCGACGAAAATTAGCTTTATGAATGAGATGGCTTGTATCTGTGAAAGGGTGGGCGCGAATATAAATTCCGTGCGCAAAGGTATCGGTAGCGATGCGCGCATTGGATATAGCTTTATCTATCCTGGGTGCGGATATGGTGGGAGTTGCTTTCCAAAAGATGTAGAGGCGCTAATTTATACAGCAAAGCAAAATAATTTCGAGCCAAAAATTTTAAACGCAGTAGAGGCTAGAAACAAAGAGCAAAAAAGAGTGCTTTTTAGTAAAATTTCAAACTTTTTTAATGGAAATTTAGAGGGCAAAAAGATCGCTATTTGGGGACTTGCGTTTAAGCCAAACACAGATGATATGAGAGAGGCTAGTTCGCTTGTTTTAATAGATGAGCTTTTAAAATTTGGCGCAAAAGTTTGTGCGTATGATCCAAAATCTATGAGCGAAGCAAAGAGAATTTTAGGCGATAAAATTTGCTACGCGCAAAATAAATACGACGCGCTTGATGGTGCAGACGCGCTTGTGCTAGTAACCGAGTGGCAAGAGTTTCGTTCGCCTGATTTTTACGAGATAAAATCTAGGCTAAAAAACGCCGTGATTTTTGATGGACGCAATCAATACGGCGCAAAAATGCTTTGCGAATTGGGATTTGATTATTTTCAAATAGGCGTTGGCGTGGGTGCTTGTTTGAGTTAAAAATTGAGTAAATTTGACGAAATTGCGTTTTTAGATACCGAAGTTAGCGCAGATAAAAAGATAAAACGAGTAGGTCTAAAAACAGCCAACTCTGCGCGAAATATTCCTAGTATGGATATCGCGTGGAGTGAGCTAAAAATCGCAAATTTACAAGAGATCGTAGAGCAAATTTTATTAGAAAAACCTGCATTTTTATGCGGACACAACTTCATAGATCACGACGCTACGTTTCTTAAAAATAGTGAATTTTCGCAAATTTTGGCAAATTTTATGCCTGATAAAATAATCGACACTCTGTTTTTGTCGATGCTACTTTTCCCAAATCACCGCACTCACAAGCTAGAAAAGCCATACAAAAACGAAGTAAATATCGAAAATAACCCGCTTCAAGACTGCGTTGCGACACAAGCCCTTTTTGAAATTTTAGATAAAAAATGGGATCAAATGCCACTAAATTTGGTGCAAATTTGGATAAATTTATTAAGCGATGATGAGCATTTTAAGGGCTTTTTTGCCTACAAAAATCTTTTGGCAAATAAATTTGATGATAAAATTTGCGACGAAATTTACGATGAAATTCAAGATAAAATTGTCTGTTCGCGCGAAAAATTTCGCGAAATTTTATCCGCTAATCCGCATGAGTGCGCCTTTGTAATTGCGATTTTATTTAGCGATAAAAAGATCGCGCCTTCGTCTGTTATTTTGCATAAATATCCAAATTTACCAAGTGTTTTTAAGGCGTTAAATTTCGACGAAAACAGCGCAAATATCGAGGAATTTAGCGCAAATGAGTTTGAAATTTTATCATTTAAAGAGTTTGCTAGAAATGATGCGAATATATTTAATAGCGAAAAAATTTCGCAACTTGATATTATCAAAGCCGGTCTTAGCGAGCGTTCGTTTTTGGCGGTGTTGCCAACGGGTGGAGGTAAAACTCTTACATTTTGGCTACCTGCGCTAATAAAATCGACGCGTTTTCGTGCACTAAATGTTGTTATTTCGCCACTTCAAGCGCTCATGAAAAATCACGTTGATAATTTTAAAATCAAAAATTCCAACTTTTGCGTGCGCGCGATTAGCGGGTATTTAAGCCCGAGTGAGCGAATAAATACGATAAATGAGGTCGAAAATGGCGTTGTGGATATTTTGTATATTGCACCTGAAGCTTTGCGATCGCGCTCGATAATTTCTGCGCTAAAAAGGCGCGTGATTGATCGCTTTATTATCGACGAGGCGCACTGTTTTTCGGCGTGGGGGCATGATTTTAGGCATGATTATTATTTTATCGCCGATATGATAAGCGAGCTTGAAACATCTGAATTTCAAGATAAAATCGCTGTTTCATGCTTTACAGCGACTGCAAAACCTGAGGTAATTAGCGATATAAAAGAGTATTTTTCACAAAAATTAGAGCTAAATTTGGACGAATTTATCGCCTCTACAAAACGTGATGATCTAAAATACAGCGCGATTGAAGTTGAAAATGAGAGCGAAAAATATCGTAAATTAATCGAAAAGTTGCGCCAAATTTTCACCCAGCAAAAGACACCCACAATCATCTATCTACCGCAAAATGCGAACGGGTGCAAAAAATTAAGCGAGAATTTAAGCGTCGATGCGCGTCTTAACAAGCTAAATTTGGTGATTGAGCCATTTTATGCCAAAATTGACGACGATATTGAAAATGGCAAACGAAAAGGGCGAAATAAGAGCGAAATTTTACAAGATTTTATCGATAATAAAGTAGATATCGTAATCGCTACGACGGCTTTTGGTATGGGGATTGATAAGCCTGATATTGGCGCGGTGATTCACTATGAGCAATCTGATTCTCTTGAGAGCTACCTGCAAGAATCTGGGCGTGGTGCGCGTGGAAGCAATATGAGTGCTCAGTGTGTCGTGATCTATACGCGCGATGAATTTAATAAACTTTTTGCGACGCTTAATAGAAATAAGCTTGATTTTAGCGAAATTTGCGCCATTGTGCGCTGTTTTAAGGCCGCTAAATATAGCAAGAAAAAGAGCTTTTTTATCTCGCCAAAAGAGATTGCAAACAACATCGGGCTTGAAATTACAAAAGATTATGAAACGACGATAAAAACTGGCATTTTAGAGCTTGAAAAGGCAAATTTAATTCGTCGCAAGATGGATCAATATAATATTTTCGCTTCGTCTATTTTGCGAAATGAAGACCGAAATATGGAGTTTATTCACAAAAAATTAGATCCGCTAAAAAATCTTGGCAATATCTTTAAATCGATGATTTTAATTATGCAAAATTTGATCTCTAAATCAAAAGTCGAACCGATTGACGCGTGGGATTTAGCCGAGGCTGCAAATCTATCAAAGGGCGATATATTCGAAGTTTTACATATCTTAAAAGAGCAAGGTTTAATCGATGATGACGCGGATATTGGTGTCGCTATCAATAAAAATGTCATTCAAGAATTTGATAATAAAATACAAAAAGAGAATAAAATTTTAGAGTATTTAATAGACAATGAGCAGTTTGATTTGCGCGAAATAGAAGATGTAGATCCAAGATATAGCAAAGAGATAATAAGCAGTTTTTATCGTCTTAATAAACTCTCATCTCGCCCTGTAAAATTTGAAGTTAAAATTCACAAATTTAAGTGCTACTCGCAAATAGATGAAAAAGATATTCTTAAAAAAATTATAAAAACGCGCCAAATGATTTGCAAAAAAGTGTTGAATTTTATCGTGTTGCACCTTGATGAAAAGGCCTTAGAATGCGAGGTAAAAACAAGCGAACTAAAACGAGAGATAGACAAAGACAAAAAGACGCCATTTACCATAAACGCCCTGCATCACTGCCTTGTCTACATGCACGAAATTTTGCAACAATTTAAACTACAAAAAGGGCGATTGATATATTATAAAAGCTACAATATCGAAAAATTAGACAATTTTTTCATCAAGTCTGGACGCCCGTATAAGCGTGAATTTTACGATGCGAGCCTAGCAAAATACTATGAGCGAAAAAGCTCAAATTTGCATATTCAAATGAGGTTTTTGGAGTTTGTTAAAACAGATAAAAATTTGGCGCAAAATTTCGCGATCGATTATTTTACGCTGAAATTTGATTATTTTATTAGTAAATATAAATTTGATAAAAAGGTGATCGCAAATCCCGTTTCGCCTGATATTCAAGCTAAAATTTTTGGCGATTTAAATCAAAGTCAGCGCGAAATAATAGATGATAAAGATAGCGACGCGATTATGGTTTTAGCAGGACCTGGTAGCGGAAAAACAAAAACTTTAGTGCATAAAATCGCCTCTTTGGTTACGATTGAGCGCAAAAAATGCGCATATTTTTTGATGTTAGCTCACTCGTGCACGGCGGTTGGCGAATTTCGAGATAGGCTTTATAATTTAATCGGAAATTTGGCGTATGAGATGCGGATAATGACATTTCATGCGTTTGCATTTGAGCTTTTAGGACGCAAATTTAGCGATGAAAAAGAGCTTGAAAAAGTGTTGGTTAATGCGAGCGAAAAACTAAATTCAGATGAGATTAAACTGCCATTTATCGATACGATCGTGATCGATGAATATCAAGATATAAATGAAAAATCATTTAATTTTATCTGCGCAATCTACAATAAAATATCTGATGAGTGCAAAATAATAGCCGTCGGGGACGATGATCAGTGTATTAATGGTTTTGCTGGCGCAGATCCTAAATATATCGCCAATTTTGGCAAATATTTTAGCGATAACGCAAAGAAATTTAGCTCTTATAATTTGCTGAAAAATTATCGTTCTAGCAAAAATTTAGTAGAGTTTGCAAACCTATTTCGCACCAAATTTAACTCCCGCCAAAAGTCTGAAAATTTACTCGCCCACAAGCTTGATAACGCTCAAATTTATCTTGTAAAAGGGGATAATTATATCGATGATTTATGTGCGAGAATTTTGAGCGATAAAGCGGATAAAATCGCGATTTTAGCGCGTGAAAATGATGAAGTTGCGACAATTTTTACCGCACTTATAAAGCGTGATATAAACGCCAAATTTATTAGCGATAAAGATGGATTTAGGCTACAAAATTTAGACGAGTTGATAGAATTTGAGCGTTTATTGCACAATAAAAATGCCAAATTTGATGAGGTTGTAGATGAGTTTAAAACAAAATTTTCGCGCTCAAAAAATCTTGAATTAGCACTAGAAATTATCGAGAAATTTAAACAAGAATTTGATCTAAAAAGCGAGTTTATACAACTAGAATTTAGCGAATATTTAGCTCAAATTTCATTTGAAGAGTTCGAAAAAAGTAACGCCAAAGTCACGCTTAGCACAATGCACAAAGCAAAAGGCAAGGAGTTTGATAGTGTTTATGTCATCGTGCGAAAGAGGTTTTTATATGAGCGCGATGAGTTTGAAAAAAGATTGCACTATGTAGCGATTACCCGCGCAAAATCGGCGCTTTGCATATATGATAACTGCGATAATTTTGCCGAGTTTGAGCCTAAATTTGATGAGATTTATCACGTAAATGGCGAACTAATTTTAGACAAAATTGCGATGATAATGACGCTGCATGATATAAATTTAAGTGCGGAATTTACTCAAGAGATTTTAGAACAAACTAGCGTTTTTGCCGGCGATGAGTGCGAAATTTGCGCCAAAAGCAACAAACAAGGCTATAAAATCTTAAAAGATAAAGAGATTATCGCGCTAGTTTCGAGTGATTTTAAAGACAAAATTAATCGAAAAATAGAAGAAGGCTACACGCTAAATCCGCGCGCGTTCGTCGAAAATGTCGTGATCTACAAAGGTTTCAAGGCTATTTTATGCAAAATCACGCTAGAAAAAATGGCATAAAGGTTAGCTTTTGCGGAGATTTATTTGATGCAAATTTGTCTTACTTGCGAAGTAAATTTTCACAGCAAAACCAAATTTTCAGTGCCAAATTTAAGACAATTTCAAGCAGGTAAAATAAATTTCACAGCAAAATCAAAGCTAATTTTACATAAATTGCCATCACAACCAAAACAAAATCAACATAAATTTTACATAAATTGCCATTATAAAGCAAAATCAAATTCCACATAAAGTGCAATTGCAACCCAAGCAAAATAACGTAAATTTCGCACGAATTACAAAGCCAAGCGAAAGGCAAATTTCCAATCAAAAATAAATCCGCGCTGGGTTTAAAAAGCTTATGAGCACGATGTTTTAAATGGCTGCGATATTTTAAAGTCGGTTTGGCAAAAACAGCTACCTCGCCTTTGTTTTGAGAAGATTTTAAGTTCGGTTTGGCAAAAACAGCTATTGTGTTTATTTCTAGTAAATTTTAAAAGCTGTTTT
>CAUTSW010000016.1:0-23012 GCA_963541085.1 uncultured Campylobacter sp. | reverse complement strand
AAAACAAATTGCAGTTATAATGGCGCATTCAAAAAATCCATTTTGATATCTTTTACAAAACCAAACTCAACTATACTCTTTTTAAATCCAGGGTAAATCACGCCTTTAAGGGCGTTTAAAATTTCATCTTTATTCAATACTTTCTCCTGCTTTACACTCGTTTTTCATCAGTTTTCTAGTGATCTTATACGCACAAAATTTCGGTCCGCACATTGAGCAAAACTCCGCATTTTTAAAGCTCTCATCAGGCAAAGTCTCATCATGAAACTCACGCGCCTTTTCGCCATCTAATGCCAACTCAAACTGAAGGTTCCAATCAAAATTATATCTTGCATCGCTCATTGCGTGATCGCGCTCAATCGCACCTTTTCTACCTAGCGCAACATCGGCTGCATGAGCTGCTATTTTATGTGCGATAATACCCTCTCGCACATCTTTTTCATTTGGCAAACCAAGATGCTCTTTTGCTGTAACATAGCAAAGCATACTAGCACCATAAAATGCCGCCAAAGTCCCGCCAATCGCGCTAGTGATATGATCATAACCAGCACCAATATCAATAGGAAGTGGTCCTAAAACATAAAAAGGCGCGTCGTTACAAAGCTCTTGTTCTAGCTCCATATTTTTTTGAATTTGATTTAATGGGACGTGCCCTGGGCCTTCTATCATAACTTGAACGTTTTTATCATAAGCTCTTTTTTGAAGCTCGCCTAAAACTCTAAGCTCAGAAATTTGCGCCTCATCGGTAGCATCATATAAGCACCCTGGGCGCAAACTATCGCCAAGAGAGAGCGCAACGTCGTATTTGGCGCAAATTTCGCAAATCTCATCAAATGCCTCATAAAAAGGATTTTCTTTATGATAATGAAGCATCCAAGACGCCATCAATGACCCGCCACGGCTTACGATTCCCATCTTTCGTTTAGCAACAAGTGGCATAAATTTAAGCAAAAATCCAGCATGAATCGTAAAGTAGCTAACGCCTTGACGCGCCTGTTTTTCAAGTGTTTTAAGCATAGATTTTATATCTAAATTTTTGATATCGCCAACATCGTGGATTATCTGATACATAGGCACGGTTCCAATAGGTACAGATGAGTTTGAAATTACCGCGCTACGAATTTCATCTAAATTTCCACCCGTAGAAAGATCCATAATCGTATCTGCGCCGTATTTTATAGATGTTTTTACCTTTTGTACCTCTTCTTCTAGACCGCTACTAAGCGCAGAAGAGCCAATGTTTGCATTGATTTTGCATTTAAAAGCGCGACCAATTGCCATCGGAATTAAATTGTGATGATTGATATTTGCAGGGATTATCGCGCGTCCGATTGCGACTTGTTCGCGCACAAAATCAGCCTCAAGCCCCTCTATCTTTGCAACATACTCCATTTCGCCTGTGATAATGCCATTTTTTGCGTAAAATAGCTGGGTTGGCGTGGCATCATTCGCCCTATTTTTGCACCAAATTTCTCGCATTTTTTTCCTTAAAATTTAAAATATTAAAAAATGGCAAAGTGTAGCGAAATTTTATAAATGTGAGCTTTATAATGTATAATCACGCTTTTTATTTTAAGAAATTTCAAGAGGCAAAAATGAGCGATACGACTTTAATTTTACTATCAGCTGGGAGTTCTACGCGCCTAAATTTGGGCGTTAAAAAGCAGTGGCTTAGACTAGGCGAGACGCCACTTTGGCTATTTGTAGCGTGCAATTTAGCAAACATGGCGGAATTTGAGCGCGTTTTAATCGTGGCAAATGAGAGTGAAATTTTTTATATGCAAAGATTTTTAGATGATTTGAAATTTAAAGAGCAAAACAGCCTAAATTTAAAGCCAAAATTTGAGCTAATTGCAGGCGGAGATGAACGCGCAATTTCACTAAAAAACGCACTAAAAATAGTAAAAAGCGAATTTGTCATGGTAAGTGACGTTGCGCGCGCTGGAATTTCTAAAAATTTAGTGCAAAGATTGCTTGAAGCTAGAGATAAATTTGATTGTGTAAGCCCATTTTTAGGCGTGTTCGATAGCACATATTTGGGCGAAAAAATGATAAATAGAGATGAATTAAAACTAATCCAAACGCCTCAAATCTCACGCACAAATTTATTAAAAAAGGCGTTAGATTTAGGAGAAAATTTCTTAGATGATAGCTCGGCTGTGGCTTTTGTAGGCGGGAAAATCGGCTTTGTAGAGGGCGAAAAAGAGGCATTTAAAATCACTCGCAAAGGCGATTTAACCACGTTAAAATCGCTAAATTTTCCAAGCCCATCAAAAGAAATTTACACGGGCAACGGCTATGATGTGCATAAATTTTGCACAGGAGATGGCATCAAGCTTTGCGGAGTAAAAGTGCCGTGCGAATATGGATTTATCGCTCACAGCGACGGAGATGTGGGGCTTCACGCACTTTGTGATGCGATTTTAGGCGCGGCTGGACTTGGCGATATTGGCGAGTTTTTTCCTGATAGTGATGAGAAATTTTGCGGGATTGATTCTGAAATTTTGCTTAGCAAAGTACTAAAAATGGTGAGAAATTTTGGTTTTAAGTTGATAAATATTGACGTTACAATCATCGCGCAAGCCCCTAAAATTTCGCCATTTAAAGAGCAAATGGCGCAAAATTTAGCGCGAATTTGTGAGATTTCGCGCACAAAAATCAACATAAAAGCAACCACAACAGAAGGGCTTGGATTTACAGGGAGAAAAGAAGGTATCGCCGTAATCGCAACGGCAAATTTAGGGCTGTTTGATTGGGAAAAAGTGGAGTAAATTTAAAGTTTGATTTTAAGCAAAAGCGCAAAAAACCACGCTCTAATATGCCAAACTTTGGCGAATTTTTTAGGCGCGATAAATACGCTTACGACATCAAATTTGACGTAGATTTAGCCAAATTTCTAACTATCATCACGCCAAATTTTCGTGCAGGTATGGATAAATTTGCACCAAATTTAGGCAAAATTTGAGCCGATTTTAAACCAAATTTAGGCGCAATAATTGGCTCAAAATTTAATAACTTTAAACTCTATTTAACTCAAGCCGACAATCAAAAATCAAACAAAACAGCGATTATCATAAGCCAAAATAAGCCCGCAAGCACAGAGTAAATTTTTGATGAAATTAAAGGCAAATTTAACAAAATAAATAGATTAAGATGTACGCTTTTTATGGATAAAAATTATTTATCCGTGGCTATTTTTAATCAAATTTACACACAAATATTTATGTCAAAATGGCAAATTTAAGCACCCAATTTCGCAAGAAAACATAAAAACAAAAGCGTAAAATAACAGCAAAAGCGTATTTTGTAGATTAAAAATTTGGTTTAATCTGTTGCAATTAGACGCCATAAACGTGAGAATTTTAAAAAATAGCGCAAGAAATAGGCGCAAAATTCACATAATGTTTAAATATTTCTTAAGAAGTTTTGATTTTTAGCGTGAAGTATCTTGCAAAATTTCTGTGTAGTTTTGGTGCATCATTTAAAATTTCAATTCTTATGTTTCAAAATCAACAAATCCACCCAACAATCAAAGCAAAATCACGATTAAAAGCAGTTTTAGCTACTTTAATAGACCTCATCACACCAAATATTAATTTATGCTCTTGCTTTGTTAGCTTAAAAGTCTATTTTATTTCGCCACCAAATTTAGGATAAAAATTTGGCGCAGATTATAGTTTGTCATAAATTTTAAATTTAAAAATTAGCGCAGCCATAAAAGCTTCGCGCACACAGATGGCAAAACAAGGCAAAAACATATCAAATTTAGCACAAAATTTTGTTACAAATTTTCACAAGCAATTTTTAAGCAAATTTCAGTAAAAATGCGAACAATTTTTGTCAAAAAGGGAGATATTTTGAAAACAATCATCATCGAAAAAGAGCACTATTTAGCCCAAAATATCGCCATTGGCGTTGGTGGCGAAAGCTTAATTTTTGAAGATGCAATCTTGGCAAATACGCAAAATTTTGCCGATATTTTAATAATCACAAGCGAGACAAAAGACGCCAAATTTCTATTAGAAAAGTTCGCAAAAAGTGTGAAAATTTTGCTGATTTCTTACGAAAATGGCGATGATACAGCGCAGCTTAAAGCGATGTGCGATGATTTTATTTATAAGCCATTTGCAATGGGCGATTTACTCCGCAAAATCGCACGTGGCGTAGAGTTTAGAAAGTTAAAATTAAGCGCATTGTCAAATAAAATTTTTATCAATCAACGGATAAATTTCAAACTATTTAGCGAGATGACATCACAAACAAACGCACAAATTTCAGCACAAATCAAAGCAAAAACAGGCGCGATAATCACAACAAACAACCTCTCTTTAAGTGCAAATTTCGCATATTTTTTGGCAGCTAGCTTAAATATGGGGCTAAATTTCTTAAACAGCTTGGAATTTGATAGCGATGAAAACAGCCTTGGGAGCGATGTTTTAAGTCTGTTTTTTAATTTTGACGCACTAAATTTGCAAAAAAAATCACTTATTTTATCATTTGCAAAATCGCACCCGATAATAGTTTTATCAACCGATTTTAATAGCAATTTTAGCAAGATTTTTGGCTCATCAATTTTGATAAAAAAGCTAGAATTTAGCCAAAGTGAAATCGCGATGAGTGACATTATCAGCATAGAAAATCACATCAAATTTACAGCTCAAAAATATGAAAATTTGCTAAGCGAAACGCAAATCGCAGCAGCTCTTGGCATATCTCGCAAGTCGTTGTGGCAAAAACGCAAACAATTTGGCATAAAAAAAACGTGCAATAGTGGCTTAAAAACAAAGGATAGAAAATGAAAAAAATATTTGTTACATTTTTTGGCGTAGGGCTCATCCCGTGGGCACCAGGGACATTTGGAAGTATCGGCGGAGCGGTGGTAGCGTGGGCAGTGTTGTTGTTTTTTCCGCAAACAACGCTTTTATTGCTTGGGATTTTGCTATTTTTATTTTCGATTAAAATCATCGATGCTTATGAGCGCGACACAAAGACGCACGATAGCTCGCACATTGTAATCGACGAAGTTGTGGGGGTCTTCATCGCGATTAGTATCGGCGGAATTGGGCTAGAAGTCGCAAAAACAGGCGCAAATACTGGCGATGTCGCTGGGGAAATTTCGTATTTGTGCTTGATTTTGGCGTTAGTGTTTTTTCGAATTTTTGACATTTGGAAGCCATCAATCATAGGGCGTATTGATCAAAGTGTAAAAGGCGGGCTAGGCGTAATGCTAGATGATGTGATCGCTGGCGCAATAGCTGGGATTTGCGTGCTTGGGGTTATTGGCGCGATGATGAAATTTGGTTTGGCGGAGTTTATTTTTTAGACTTTTTAGATAATTTGCAAGAAAATTATACCTTTTTGGATGGGGTTTAAGTTTATACTGCTCTATTTATAAAAATTTGATTATTAAGGAATAATTGGTATCAGTATTGTTTAAAAATTTGCATTTAAAAAACTCAAAAAATTTATTTAAATTTTAGTTAATTTTGATGCAGTTATAAGCAAATTTTACTCACAAACAACAATTTTCAAGTAAATTTACTAATTTTATTTAAAAACAAATTTATATTAAAGTAGTTTTAAAATTTCATCGTTTTCTAAAATTAATCGCACGAAAAATAAGCACAAATATTAAATTGCGCAAATTTAATCAATGAAATTCGATGTTAATTTTAAGAAATTTTTTAGCTTAACTCCAAAATATTGCAAAGCAAAAATTAATTTTTGGCGATATTTTAATTGCAAAAAATTATCTTAGAGCTATAAAAATATCAAATTTCAGTATAAATTTGTTTAAAAATATCACAAAAAGTTAAAATACAAATCACGCGAGTTTGAATTTTAAAATTTTATGGGCGAATTTTATACAAATTTAAAATGACTATTTTGATTTATCACCAAATACAAGCAGTAGTCGCAAACAAAAATCATAGTTTTTAGCTAACATCGCGCCGGCTATATCTTTTATAACAATATTTGTTACGAGTAGCTATATGATTTTTCACAGGCATGAACCATTTTTTCTAGATAATAGAGTTTGTAGCGTAATAATCATCTTTATTGGTGCAACTTCGCTCATATTTTCAAATCCACACATATAACAATCCTTTTATATCATTAAATAAATTTCATTTGTCAAATTGCTTTTCATCCAAATTCTTAAAATTCGTTGAGCTATCATCGCTATATACAAGGCCATGTATTTCATCATATAATAAACGCCATTTTATATGGCACAAAAATCCAGATTTTATACTTCATGAAGGCAATAAATTATTTTATGTTGCTTTTGGGCTTATCAATAGTTGTGCATACTCTTTTTGTAATCTTTTGCCCATTTTTACTACAATATTTTTAACTGCTAATAATATAAAATAACTTATTTGAATTTTTTAAAATTTATCCTTTTGAATTTTGTTCAACAAATAAAATTCGAATTTGCAATATTTTAAGTTAAAAAATCAAAAAATTTATTTTATATTTTTCGTAATAAACGTAATTTTACAAGTATTTTAAAATTTCTTATGGCTTGTTTTTAAAAACGAAATCATCATATTAAGCGTGTAATGATTTTGAATTGTTAATATTTCATTGGAAATTATCGAAATTTTGTTAATTTTTGTTTGTTTTGTATTATGAAATTCAGCCAATAGAAAAATAAATTTGTTGTATTTTAAAATTCACTATCTTTTGTTCTTATCTCATCAAATAATGATCTAGATAATTAACGATACAAAAATTTAGTTACTCATAATCTTTAAAATAAAAAATTAAATCTTTAAGATCTTATTTTAAAATATATCTACAAAAAATCCTACGTACTTTGTACCATATCTGAACATAAACTCTATAGCAACTTATTTAAAATTGCTTTGCATAATTCTTAAGAATCTAGTAATAAAAATATATAAAACGAGATAAAATTTCGCCATAGTTGGCGAAATTAAAAATTATTTTCTAAGCTCTTGAATTTTAGCAGCTTTACCACGCAAATCACGTAAGTAGAATAATTTCGCGCGCCTTACTTTGCCATGGCGTAAAACTTCAATTTTCTCAATGCTTTCACTATAAATAGGAAAAATCCTCTCAACACCAACGCTATTTGCGCCTATTTTTCTAATGATAAAGGTCTCATCAACACCATTTCCACGTCTAGCTATACAAACACCCTCAAAATTTTGAACTCTGACTTTGTCGCCTTCGTGAATTTTAACGGCAACCTTTAATGTATCACCAGCGCGAAAGTCTGGAACCTTTTTCTCGGCGATTTGATTATTTTCAAACGCTTCAATAAATTTATTTTTCATTGTTTTCCTTTATTTGGCGAATTTTTATAAAGATCGGGCCTGAAAAATTGAGTCTTTGCAATCGCCATTTGATTTTTCAAAAAGCGGATATTAGCGTGATTTCCCTTTAAAAAGTCTGAAATAGCTGGGATTTTTTCAAAAATATCAGGCTTTGTAAAAGAAGGAGCTTCTAAAATATTATTTTCAAAACTCTCAATTTCTAGTGATTCTTGATTTCCTAAAACTCCTGCAACATGCCTACTAATAGCATCACACATACAAAGCGCACCAAGTTCACCACCAGTCATCACGAAATCACCAATGCAAAAAAGTTCATTACAATATTTTTCTATAATGCGCTCATCAACGCCTTCGTATCGTCCGCAAATAAAACATATATTTTTATGCTTCGCTAAACGCTTAGCATCTGTACTATTAAATTTTTTACCAACAGGTGTAAGATAGATAAAGTGCATATCTTGATTTAAATTTTGAAGATACTTTATCGCATCTGAAATGGGGAACGGTTTCATCAAAAGACCCGCACCGCCACCAATCATATAATCGTCTGTTTTTCTTAAACGATCTTGAGTGAAATCACGTGGGTTTAGAAAAGAAATTTCAATTAATTTTTGTTCACACGCGCGATGTAAAATAGAGTCCATAAAATATGGTTTAATTAAGTTTGGAAATGTTGAAACAAAAGCAAATTTCATGATTCTTGCAATATTAATTTCGCATAATTAGTAAATATTTTACGATCTAAAATAGAAATTTTAACAACGTATTTATCAATATATGGAATAAAAAAAATCTTTGCAAAACCAGATTCTACGAGACTTTCGCTAGTTTGCACCTGAAAAAGATAGCCGGATGAAATCTCTAAAATATCATCTACAACACCAAGAACTTCGCCGTTTTCACAAATTTCAAGTCCCAAAACATCAAAATAAAAGAATTCGCCTTTTTTTAGTTTAATTCCACTTTTAGTTGCCTCTTTTGTTTGAAAAATCGTGCGATTTATAAGCACTTTAGCCAAATCCAAATCTGTGTAATTTTTAAAAACTACTACCGAATTTTCACGATTAAAACTACAAATTTCAAGAATTTCGCCATTTTCAAGTAAAAATTTTGCGCCTTTTTTAAATTGCGTCGGAAAATCACTTAAATTATAAAGTCTTAAGCCACCTTTCAAACCAACTGTTTTACCTAGGCGCGCAACCTGCAAAAGCTCATTCATCAATAGCTTTTACCGTGATACGATAAGATTCGTTTTGTTTGGCTTTACATCCAATCAAAATTGTCTTTATCGCACTAATCATCTTTCCATCTCTGCCAATAAGTTTTCCTGTATCTATTTTATCAACGAAAACAACAATATCATAATAATTTTCATCAACCTTTATCTTTTCAACTCTAACTTTTTCTGGATATTCAGAGATTAGAATTACATAATTTTTTAAAAATTCTTCTACCATTATTTTGTAATTTGTGCCACTCTATCGCTAAGTTTTGCGCCTACGCCTTTCCAATAGTTTAATCTCTCAGCATCAAATTTGACTATTTCTGGATTTGCCATTGGATTATAATAACCTAGAAATTCAATAAAACCACCATCGCGTCTTTTTCTACTATCAGTAACCACAATACGATAAAATGGTGATTTTTTTCTACCTGATCTCGTTAATCTTACAACTGTTGCCATATTTTCTCCTTAAAAATTTATTAATTAGGGCTTTGTTATGAATAAAATCTTACCCATAAAAAAACCCTATCATTCAGGGTTTAAAACGTTTTTATTTCTAACCATTGAGGCTAAATTTCGCAAACTTTTACCATTTGAAAAACGTTTCGCAATTTTACTTGCATTTGTAAATTGTTTTAAAAATCTATTAACTTCAACTTGTGAAATTCCAGCTCCAGTTGCAAGTCTTCGCTTTCTAGAATTATTTAATAAATCTGGATTCTCACGCTCTTTTGGTGTCATAGAATCAATCATCGCTTTTATATGTTTTATCTCTACCGAATTTTCTAAATCTATATCTTTAATTTGATTTGCCATACCAGAAAGACCAGGGATCATTCCGATCAAATTCTTCATATTGCCAAGTTTTTTAACGCTTTCAAGCTGAGAGATAAAATCATTAAATGTAAATTCACCTTTTTTTATCTTTTTGCCAATTCTCTTTGCCTCTTTTTCGTCAAAAATTACACTAGTTTTCTCAACTAAAGTTGCCAAATCACCTTCACCCATAATGCGACTAACAATTCTTTCAGGTATGAAACCTTCTAAATCCATAACTTTTTCGCCAGTTCCGACAAATCTAAGTGGAATATTAAGTTGTTTTGCAATGCCAAGAGCAACGCCACCTTTAGTA
The DNA here is from genome assembly GCA_963541085.1 of uncultured Campylobacter sp. Taxonomy (GTDB): domain Bacteria; phylum Campylobacterota; class Campylobacteria; order Campylobacterales; family Campylobacteraceae; genus Campylobacter_B. The sequence goes on along the minus strand of CAUTSW010000016.1, from coordinate 13,348 downwards.
TCAGCGTCAAATTTAGACAAAATTACACCGGTAATTCCCAAATCGCTATTAAATTTCTCAGCCGTTTTTACAGCATCTTGACCACTCATTGCATCTGCAACATAGAAAATTTCATGTGGCAAAATAGCATTTTTAACATCTTTTAATTCGTCCATTAAGGTTTCATCAATGGCTAAACGCCCAGCAGTATCAACCAAGACAACATCATAAAGCTCTTTTTTAGCTTTTTCTAACGCGTATTTAGCAATTTTTACAGGGTTTTTCTCATCTAAATCAAAAAACAGATCAATCTCATTTGTTTCACAAAGCTGACGCAACTGCTCAACGGCTGCTAATCTTTGCAAATCACATGCAACAACAAGCACCTTTTTTTTGCGAAGTTTTAGATAAACGGCAAGTTTCATAGTAGTAGTTGTTTTTCCGCCACCTTGAAGACCAGCCATTAAAACAATCGTAGGTGCAACAGGCGCAAAAACAAAGCCTTGATTACCCGGCGCTGTTAAAACAGATGTTAAATTTCTACTAATAGCATCTAAAAAACTTTTTTGTCCGATGCCATTTTCTTTTACTTCATTCTCAATTAAATTTAATAATTCTTTTGTTACTTTGTGATGAACATCTGATTTTAAAAGTGCCTTTTTAAGGGTATCCATTGCATTTTTAAGAGCTTTTTCATCATCAATTGTTTTTAGCTTATTAACAGCTGATTTAAATGATTCACTAATCTGTTCAAACACTATTTATGCCTTTTTGAAAAATATAAAGTTCGCGATTATATAACTAAATTTCTTAAAACTCTTTAAAAAGCCATATTTTTTGAAATTTCAAAACCAAGAAAAGCAAAGTCTTGTGGAATTTCAGCACGGAATTTATATCCTAAAATTTCAGTCTCAAAAGAGTGCAGATATAGCCTTTTTGCGATGTTTTTTGCATATTTTTCATCGCCTATAACAAAGTGATTTACACTTTTAGCATGCACGCGAATTTGATGAGTACGACCAGTTGTTATTATGATTTTTGCGAGTGTTTTTTTGCCACTTAACATCATTGGAGTGATAGTTGTGAGTGCTGTTTTGCCATTTGGAGAAATTTTAGAAAAAGCTACGCCACCGGTTTTAATTGTCAAAATAGGCGAATCAACAACAATATCTTCCGCAATAATCCCATCAAGCACGGCAATATATGTTTTTTTAACATTCAAATTACGAAATTCGCGTATAGCTTTTTGACGAAACTCATCATTTTTTGTAAGTAATAAAACACCACTCGTCTCTTTATCTAATCTATTTAAAAGCGCGAAATTAAAGCGCTCTTCTACGCTTTGAGAGGTCAAAAAAGCCGGCTTATCAATTGCTAAAATATTATCATCTTCAAAAATTATTTTAGGCGCGGCTATTTTTTGCACTTTAAATGTTGTATTTACGTTCATTTGCGCCCTAGCAACAACAATTTTGCGCCCGCTAGCACTCACCACACCAGCGTCAATTAGGGCTTTTGCTTCGTTATTTGAGATGTTTTCTTGCGCCGCTAAAAGTTTATAAGCTTTTTCTTGATTCATAATTTTTCCTTAATTAAATTTATAAATTTTTCTCTGTCAAATTTATGTAAAATTTTGCTGTTTTTGCGCGGTTTTCGTAAAATTTCATCTAAATTTTGCGCCGAGGCAAATTCTATATTTTCCACGCATTCAAAAAGCGATTTTTGGTTAAAAATATACTCTCCGCTGATGATTTTTGCCCCAAATTGCGCGATTTCGATTGGATTATGCCCGCCAATTCCATCTACAAAACTCCCGCAAAGCACCGCCGTATCGCAAACTGAGTAAAACTTAACCAACTCGCCTAGAGTATCTAGCAAAATACAGCGAGATTTTAGCCCCAAATTTTGCGTAAAACGCTCATAATTTAGCCCATTAGCACTAGCCCATGCGCAAAATTTAGCGTGTGCGTATTCAAATGCTTCTGGATGGCGTGGCGCAAAAATGTAAATCGTGCCATCTTGAGGGGTTAAATTTTGTAAAATAAGTTCAATTTCATTTTTATGAATGCTAGCGATTACAACCAAATTTCTATCTAAAATTTTCAAATTTGAAACTGAATTTTTGTCAAATTTTCTCAAATTTGTATCTAAATTTAGATTGCAAATTTGACTAGATTGCGCGCTGGGTTTATAAATTTCGCCCAAATTTGCACTTTTTACATTACCCCAAATTTCCACATTTTTTGCGCCTAGTTCTCTTAAACGCATCGCGTCTTTTTCGCTTTGTGCCATCACTAGATCTATATTTGCAAAAATTTTGCGATACAAAAAAGCAAATTTGAGATATTTTGGATACGATTTATCACTAATTCTAGCATTTAATAAAATCGTAAAAGCACCATTTTTACGGGCGTAGTAGAATAAATTTAGCCACAACTCAGCCTCAAAAACAATCAACACGCGACTCTTTTTTAACCAAAACGGCAAAAACAGCTCAAACGGCAAAAAGCGCACATCCCGCCCGAGCTTTTGTCCCACTTCAAAACCAGTTGCACTCGCAACACTAAGGACGCTTTTATCAAATTCTTCTAGCAAAAAAGCGACAGAATTTACTTCCCCTAAACTACACGCGTGGATATGGATTTGCGGATTGTAAAAAGGTGGATTTTTGTATAGAAAAAACCGCGCAGGCAGGGATTTTCTATACTTTTTTTTAAAAGTTAAAATAAGCACAAAAGGTGCAAAAATAATCCAAATCGCAAAAGCGAAAAGATTATAAATCACGCCCTATTCCGCTTCTTTATATAAAATACGCCCACAATGAGGACACGTAATAATATCATCACTTTTCAAAATCGACATGTAAGTTTTATCATTTATTTTCATATAACAACCATAACAAGCCTGTTTTTTAACAGGTGCAACAGCCGAATTTCCAGCCCAAATCTTGATTTTTTCATAAAAAGAGATGATATTTTTATCCATTTTTTCTAAAAGCGCATATTTTTTAGCTGAAATTTTCTCTTTTTCACTATTTAATTTACTCTCTTTTGTGCTGTAGTCTTTTGAAATTTTAACAAATTTCTCTTCCAAAGCCTCAAGCTTTTCATTTAATGCCTTTAAAAGATCGCTCTTGATTTCTATATTTTTTTCAAATCTAGCAATATCATCATTTGCACTTTGAAGTTGCTCTTTTGTTACTTCTTCTTCGATATTTAGGGCTTTTAGCTCTTTTTCTGTCTTAATTGCACTAAGTTTTTTCTTGATATCTTTAAGCTTTGTAGAAAATTCCTTAATATGCGTATCTGTTTGCGAAATTGAATTTTTCAATTCATCAATCTCTGTGTTTGTTTGTGAAATTTGAGCTTGGACCTTTGAAATTTCGCTCTCTTTTTCGCTCAAAACACCTTTTATTTCATTGATTTTTGGAATAAAATCGCTAATTTGTTTATCAAAACTAGACAATTCAACCAATTGTTCAAGATACTTATTCATTGTGTTCCTTTATTTTAATAATAATTAAATGGATTTTTTGAATGCGCCATTATAACTGCAATTTGTTTTTTTTGCAAGAAATCGCGCAGACAATCCCCAAAATAGCGCTCACTCTCAAAGTGTCCGATGTCGATTAAACTTACGCCATTTTCTAAATTTGATAGCGCGTCGTGATATTTTATGTCACCTGTTAAAAAACAATCAACATCTAAATTTTTAGACAAATCCATACCGCTTCCCGTGCAAAGTGCAATATTTTTGATCTGATTTTGAGCTTTAACAGCGCGCAAAAAATCTAAATTTAACTTTGATTTGATGTCTTTACACAGCTCTTCAAAACTAAAATTTACGCGCATAAAGACCAAAAACTCGCGCTCATCATAAATTTCATATCCTAAAATTTCACTAGCCACAAAGTGATTTAAGCAGTGTTTGTCAAAATTTGTATGCATTGATATTAAAGAGATATTTTTTTGCACTAAATTTCGCACGATGTTTGCTGGAAATTTAGCAAAATTTAAAGACTTCAACCCGCCAAAAATCAGCGGATGATGTGTGATTAAAAGCGAATTTGGCGCAATATTTAAAATCATATCGCTATCAACATCAAGCGCGACATAAATTTGATCAAATTCGCTCTGCATCGTGCCGATTTGAAGGCCTGAATTATCCCAGTTTTCCGCATCCGCAAACGGCGCAATCTCATCTAAAATAGCGTAAATTTCGGCGATTTTCATAAGCTTTCTTTATACGCTAAAGCACAACTTTTAGCAAGTTCGCGAATTTTTAAAATGTAATCTTGCCTTTGCGTTACACTAATCGCCCCGCGTGCATCAAGCAGGTTAAAAGTGTGCGCCGCAAGCATACAATAATCATACGCAGGTAACGCCAAAAGTGTCTTACTCTCGCCATTTTCAAACTGCTCGCGACCGATTTTTAAGATACTTTTACACTCATCAAACGCGCTGTTAAATTGTGCAAAAAGTCGCGTCGTATCCGCCACCTCAAAGCTGTATTTTGAAAACTCATACTCGCTTTGTTTATGCACATCGCCATAAGTGCTGCCACGCTCGTCCCAGATGACATCATAAACATCGTCTTTGTTTTGCAAATACATAGCAAGTCGCTCTAATCCATAGGTAATCTCGCCACTTACAACCTCGCAAGCGATACCGCCAACTTGTTGAAAATATGTAAATTGCGTAACCTCCATACCATCTAACCAGACCTCCCAGCCAAGCCCCCAAGCCCCAAGTGTAGGGCTCTCCCAGTTATCCTCAACAAAACGAATATCGTGCTCTTTTAAATTTAAACCAAGCTTTTCAAGGCTTTTAAGATATAGCTCTTGTATATTATCTGGGCTTGGTTTTAAAATGACTTGGAATTGATAATACGCACCAAGACGATTTGGATTTTCGCCATAGCGTCCATCTGTGGGACGGCGAGACGGCGCAACATAGGCGGCGCGCCAAGGCTTATTACCAAGAGAGCGCAAAAACGTCGCATTGTGATACGTCCCCGCCCCTGCTGGCATATCATAAGGTTGCACAAGTAAGCAACCATTTTCGTGCCAATAGTTTTGCAACGTCAAAATAATCTGTGAAAATGTCATTTTTGTCCTTTATTAAAGATAAATTCTAAAAGCGTGAAGTTTAGCAAATATTAAATAAATTTGCCCGCGCTCCATTAAAAATTTAAACTAAATTTTAAAGTCTTACTTCGATTTGCGCGCTATCACTCTCTACTGCTTTTATCATCATTTCGCGATCGTTTTTAAGCTTTGCGGCTAACTCTGGATTGTGTATAGCTAAAATTTGCACAGCCAAATATGCGGCATTTTTAGCCCCTGCTTTACCGATAGCTAGTGTGCCTACTGGTATCCCGCCTGGCATTTGCACGGTCGAATATAGCGCATCTGCACCGCCTAGCATATTCCCGCCAACTGGCACGCCAAGCACAGGTTTTATCGTATTTGCGGCCACTGCTCCGGCTAGATGCGCTGCCATTCCCGCCGCGCAGATAAATACCTGTGCCCCGCGTTTGCTAGCATCGCGGACATACTCGGCTGTGCGCGCTGGCGTGCGGTGCGCTGAGCTTACGATCATTTCGCACTTTACTTCAAATTTATCTAGAATATTTTTCGTCTCATTGACGATCTCAAAATCGCTTTTACTTCCCATTATGATTGATACAAATTCCATTTAAATTTCCTTTCTTAAAAATGTAAATTTTGGTAGTTTGATTGGCAGTTTGATTGCGTTTATATTTCCGCTGTGAATCTCATCAAATTCTTTATTAGTAGCTGTTAAAAGCCTATTAAATTTCAGGTAAAATTTGCCATTTTTAGCGTAAATTTTACCTATTTCGTTCTCGCATGGAGTTATGTTTGAGGCTAAATTTGGCGCAAAAATTTCATATTCTTGTATTTTGTCTATCTTGAATTTCACGCTAATAAACTCTCCATCCTCGCTCATTGCGCAAACTTGCGCCGTGCCCTCTTCTATCGAAGTGCTAAAATTTTGCGTATCGGTGCGCGAAAATGGCTTGTGGATTAAATATCCATCTGTAAAACCGCGATTTTTCAGTGTAGATAGCTCACCCGCATAAACTCGCGCATCAAATCGCCCATCAATCGCATCATCTATCGCACGTCTATAAGCGTTTGTCGCGCATGCGGCGTAGTATTCGCTCTTTGTGCGACCTTCGATTTTAAAGCTATCGATCGCGCCAGTAGCGATAATCTCATCTATATGAGCGGATAAATTTAGATCTTTTGCGTTCATTACATTTGTGCCGTTTTCATCCTCATCTAGGCGAAAAAGTGTGTCATTTTCGGTGCTTTTGGCGTAAATTTCATACTTAAAACGGCAGTCATTTGCACACGCGCCACGATTTGAGTAGCGTCCGCTTTGAAGCGCGGAGACCAAACAACGCCCACTATAAGCAAAACACATCGAGCCATGAACGAAAATTTCAAGCTCTAAATTTGGTATTTTTTCTTTGATTTTTAGTGCGTCTTTTAATCCAACTTCACGCGCCAAAACAATACGCGACGCGCCCATTTCGTGGTAAATTTTAGCGTCTAAATAGTTCATTACATTCGCTTGTGTGGATAGGTGAATTTCGGCATTTGGGGCTAAATTTTTAACAATTTCAATAACGCCAGGTGTCGCTATAATAAACGCATCAACGCCCATTTCGCCTAGCATTTTTACATATCGCTCCATCATTTCAATCTGCCCATTAAATGGAAATGCATTGAGCGTAGCATAAAATTTAGCACCCTTGGCGTGAGTAAATCTTACACCCTCTTTAAATGTCGCAAGATCAAATTCTTTCGCACTTCGTTGGCGCAAAGATAGGCTTCCAGTGCTTGCATAAACAGCGTCTGCACCATATTCTAGCGCGATTTGAAGTTTTGTTAAATTTCCAGCAGGGGCTAGGAGTTCAGGTTTTTTCAAAAATTTTTCCTTTTAAAATAAAACGCGGATTATATAAAATTTATGTTTAAATTAAAATTTTACCAAAGCATAAAGAAACAAGAGTTACAATCGCGAATATTTTCAAGGAGGAAAGATGAAAAATTTATTTATATTTTTGTTTTTTGGTATAAATTTAGCTTTTGCTTTTAATGTTGAGTGCGATAAAAAGCAATATTGTTCGCAAATGACTAGTTGCGAAGAGGCAAAAGCGTATCTACAACAATGCCCAGATAAATCTCACTTAGATAGAGATAAAGACGGCACTCCTTGCGAAAAAATTTGCAGATATTAAATCATTTTCAATGATACAGCGCGTTTAAATTTATGATAATTTAGATTTAAAAATTTCGCGCTGTTGTTTAAAACTTTGTTTGAGCGATAAATTTAAAGATCAAATTTATCGCCAAAATTAGTTAAAAAAGTAGTCCATTGTCGCCTTTTGGCGCAGTTTTTGTGCCGCCATTTGGCGTAGGTGCATTAGATTTTAGATCGATTGGTGCGTTTGCGTCTTCGCTGTTTGCGCCATCCTCGCCATATTCATAGACAATATCTTCTTCGATTGGGATTGGCGAAGTTTGCGTATAAAGCTCGTCTTTTCCTTTGTAGCGTTGCGAAAATACACCGCTTGGCTTTGAAAAAGTCTTTTTAGTTTCTGGGAATTCTTTTAAATATTCACTCAAAAATTTAGCAAACACAGGCGCAGATGTACGCCCTCCGCCCTCTACACCCTTCATCGGTTTATAATCATCATTTCCAAACCACGTAAGTACCAAAAGTTCAGGCGTATATCCACAAAACCAAGCGTCTTTGCTATCGTTTGATGTACCAGTTTTTCCCGCTATTTCGATGCCCTTTACCTGCGCGCGCACACCGGTACCACGGCGCACAACATCTTTCATCATATCGACCATCAAATAGACCTGCTCTGGGGCGAAAATTTGCTTTTGCTCGGCTTCAAAATATATCTCTCTACCATCAAAAGCGACGGCTTTATTAATAAATTTAGGCGTAGTCGCAACGCCTCCACTTGGGAAAACAGAGTAAAATCGCGCATATTCAAGCGGCGAAATTCCAAAGCTACCAATCGCCGTAGATAGCACAGCAGGGACTTTAAGCCCATATTCGTTTAATTTATCAGCAACCTTTTTAACACCAAGGTTATACATCAAATTTATCACCGCCAAATTTCTAGACCAAACAAGTGCCTCGCGCATCGAGACCGCGCCCACATACTTTTTACCTGCATTTTTTGGCTTCCACGCCTTGTTTGGGCCATCATTATACTCGCGTGCGACATCCTCTAACTCACTAGCTGGTGAAAGCCCCTCATCAAGGGCGATTTGATAGATAAATGGCTTAAAGCTAGATCCTGGCTGACGCAAACTCTGCGTCGCGCGGTTAAAATTACTTTTTGAATAATCAACACCACCAACAAGCGCCAAAATTTCGCCCGTTTGCGGAATAGTAACACTCATCGCGCCATTTACAATTGAGGCGTTTGCATCTTTATTGCGCTTTAAAATTTCGTTATAGCCAAAAACGACCGCATTTTGCGCCATATCTTGAACTTTTAGATCGATGCTTGTGTAAATTTTATAACCAGCTGTTTTAAAATCAGGCAAAAATCTCTCCGCCTCTTTAATAACCTCATCGGTAACATACGGCGCGCGATTTTGCGTTAGGCTATCATTATAAATGATAGGAATTTCATTCATTGCGCGATCATATTCACCCTTATTTATCCAACCTAGCTCATACATGCGCGCTACTACGCGGTTTGCACGCGAAAGAGAAGCTTCTAAATTTTTAGTTGGATTATAGGCATTTGGCGATTTTGGGATTCCAACTAAAATCGCAATCTCTTTTAGATCAAGCTCATTTAAATTTTTACGAAAATAGCCTAAAGATGCCGTTTTGATACCATTGTAACCATGCCCAAAATAGACGTGATTTAAATAACGCTCTAAAATTTGCTCTTTTGTGAGTGTGTTTTCTAATTTAAGAGAAATTATCATCTCTTTTACTTTACGATTTAGCGTTTTTTCATTTGTTAAGATGAGATTTTTTACGAGTTGTTGCGTAAGAGTAGAAGCACCCTCTTTCATCTTCATAGATTTTACATCTTTTATAATAGCGCGAGAGATCGCCTCATAATTTATACCCTCATGCTCGAAAAATGAAGTATCCTCAATCGCAACCAACGCCTCTATAATACGCCCTGGAATATCATCATATTTTACATAAACACGATTTTCGCCATCAAAAACATTGGCGATTAAATCCCCGTTGCGATCGTAAATTTGCGTTGTTAAAAGTGGTTTGTAATCGATAATTTTATTAGAATCATACTCGGTTGTCTTATAAAGATAGCCAAAAACAACGCTAATCGCGACAACACACAAAACACAAAAGCCAAAAAATACTCTTACAATCATAAAAATGCCTTTAAAATTTCAACGCTAAGTCCACGCGCTGTGCTACTCATGCCATCTTGCGCTAAAATAAATTTTTTATTAAATCCTTCGATCATCATCGCACCAGCTTTGCCACGCCAATCACCACTCTTTATATAAATTTCTAGCTCATTTTCATCAAATTTGTCAAATTTAAAACGTGTTTGAGAGATGTTGATTAGCTCAAATTTTGTGCCTATAAAAATCATCGCAGTAATAACACTGACGAAATTTGCGCTTTGAGCTTTCAGCATTTTGCGCGCCTTTATATCATCTTGAGCTTTGCCATAAATTTGATTATCGCAAATCACGCTAGAATCGGCGAAAAGTAAATTTGTAACTGGGAATTTAAAAGCCAAATTTGCAATCAAATCAAGCAACTCATCTGATATTTTTTCTGAGTTTTTACCCAAATTTTGAGCCAATTTATCGCAAATTTTAACTATTATTTTTTTAGCCAAACAAGCGTCATTTTCATCACGAAAATTTGTAGCATTTTGAGAAAAATACTCATCAATCTCCACGCAAAAACTAGAATAAATCGAATCGTAAATTTTGCCATCTACGCCAAATTTAGCGCAAATTTCATCTTTATTTCTAGCCAAATTTGATTGATATTGCAATTTTTTTTGCACAGTAACGTTATAAGAGTAGCTTTGCGGGCAGACCCTTGGCACGACGCTTTCATCAAAACAAAATGGAATTTGACGAAAATTAATATCAAACTCGCGCAAAATTTCAGCACGAGTTGATGAATTTGAAATAAGATTTATCATAAAAACACCCTAATTGCGACACCCAAAAAGACAGCCAAAAACGACGCACACAAATTCAACGGGACAAAATAGTGCCCGATAATGACGATGCTATCGTTGATCTCATCAGCGCATTTGTCGTTAAATTTAATCTCATTTACACCAAAAATACCGCATTTACAATCGCACATCTTAAAAACGCGCGAAATTTGATAGCAAATATAGATGAAATTTAGCAACAAAAAGACCACAACAGCGCACTGTGTATAGATAATACCCTCAATTATCGGATCGACAAATTTCAACTGCTCGCCATTAGCAAGGCTAAACGACGTAAAGATAATAAGCGCCAAAAATAACGGAAAAAGCAATCTAAAAATAGCAAAAAATCTAAGCAAATTTTGACGCAAATCGCCGTTTTTAAACGCAAACACAAAAACCAGCGCAACAATTTGTAAAGAAATCAGCAAAATCACGCCAACAATATGCAAAAATGGTAGGATTTGAGCACTGCGAAAAAATCCTGTGCTAATCTCTTGCATCAAGAAAGTAAACCTTTTATCAAATCAAACCCCGATTTTAACGCATCGCCAAGTTTTTCAGGCACCTTTCCGCCAGCTGTGGCAAAATCGTCGCGTCCGCCTCCGCCTCCGCCTACGATAGGTGCGATTTTTTTGATTAATACACCAGCTTTTAGTTCACCAAATTTATCAAATTCTATCCCTTTTACACCAACAGCCAAGCTTACTTTGCCATCTTTTACCCCGCCAAGCACAGCTACAACACGCGCTGATTTGTTTTTAAGCTCATCGATTTTAGATTTTATATCACCATCAAATTGGCTAACGCAAACCATCACGCCGTTTATTTCGCTCATTTGTAGATCTTTTGAACTACTCGCGTTTTTTATCTCATTTTGAAGCGATTTAAGCTGAATTTTTAGCTTTTTTATCGCACTTAATGGCTCGTTTGATTTAAGCTCGGCTTCAATTTCGCCCAAATTTTGACGCAAATTTAGCGCATATTCATACGCTGCGCGCGAACAAACAGCCTCTATTCTGCGCACTCCAGCACTCACACCACTCTCTTTTGTGATAAAAAACGTGCCAATTTCGCCGAGATTTTGCACATGAGTTCCACCACAAAATTCTTTACTCTCACCAAGTGTTACAACACGAACTTTTTCGCCATATTTTTCGCCAAAAAGCGCAGTCGCACCGCTGTTTTTTGCATCATCTATCGCCATAATCTCGGTTTTTGCGCTTTTGCCACTTCTTATCATCTCATTTACCAGCTTTTCAACAGCGCAAATTTCATCCGCGCTCATCGCTTTTGGATGCGAAAAATCAAAACGCAATCTATCTGCGCTCACTTCGCTTCCAGCTTGTGCGACGCGCTCGCCAAGCACTCTTTTTAGCGCGTATTGCAAAAGGTGTGTTGCGCTGTGATGACGGCGAATTTCATAGCGCTTGGGGCTCACTTCGCACGCTACTTTTTGTCCTGTTTTTAAAGCAAATTTAGCTTTGATTTGGCTTAAATTGAGCCCGAAATATTTTTTTGTATCAATCACTTCGTTTTTGCCAATTAATCCGCTATCTCCGCATTGTCCACCACTTTGCGCGTAAAATGGCGTATTTTTTAGCATTACATAGCCTATTTTTCCGCCAGAAATTTCATCTACAAGCGCGAAATTTTCATCTAAAATCGCCAGAATTTCACTCTCACTTTTTAGAGTGTCATAACCGATAAATTCATTCTCTCCAAAGCGTTCAAGCAAATCTTTAAAATCCCCATTTTGCATAGCTGTATCGCCACTGCCTTTCCAGCTAGCTTTGGCTTTTTTGCGTTGAGCATCCATTAATTCATCAAATTTAGCCTCATCGACGCTCAAATTTTTCTCTCTTAACATATCCATCGTAAGATCAAGCGGGAAGCCATATGTATCGTAAAGCTTAAACGCAACCTCGCCACTAAATTCGCCCTTTGTACGCGATAATTCATCGTTAAAAAGCGCAAGCCCGTTTGCGATCGTTGATAAAAATCGCTCCTCTTCTAGCTTGATTTGCTCTTTTATGGCCGCCTTTTTTTCGTTTAAATATGTGTAGTGATGTCCCATAAGTTCGCATACAACATCAACCAAGCGATACATAAATGGCTCTTTAATGCCAAGCAAATAGCCATGTCGCACCGCGCGGCGCAAAATTCGGCGCAAAACATATCCGCGCCCTTCTTTGTCGAAATTTACACCTTGTGCCAACAAAAACGTAATTGAGCGAATATGATCGGCGATCACGCGGTAACTTGCGCCATTTTCATAAATATAAGGTTTAGCGCAAAGCGTAGCGACTTTATCTATAATTGGCATGAAAATCGAGCTATCGTAATTGCTAAATTTGCCCTCCATTATCGCTGTTACGCGCTCTAATCCCATGCCTGTATCTATGCTAGGCTTTGGCAATGGGCTTAAAGTGCCATCACTGCTACGCTCCTATTGCATAAAAACCAAATTCCAAATTTCTAAGAAACGATCGCCATCGCCGCCCATGTAGTCTTCGCTTCCATTAAAGTGCTCCGCACCTTGATCGTAAAAAATCTCACTACAAGGCCCACAAGGTCCAGTATCGCCCATTGCCCAGAAATTATCGTGATCGCCAAAGCGGTAAATTCGCTCTTTTGCGATGTGTTCGCTCCAATATTCAAACGCCTCGTTATCGCTTTCATGGATTGTTACGTAGAGCTTTTCTTTTGGTAGTTTTAAAATTTGCGTTACGAATTCCCACGCATAGCCGATAACCTCTTTTTTAAAATACGCGCCGAAGCTAAAATTCCCAAGCATCTCAAAAAAAGTGTGATGGCGCGCTGTATAGCCGACATTGTCTAAATCATTATGTTTGCCACCAGCGCGGATACACGTTTGACAGCTTGTGCGAATCGGCGGAGTCGGGCGAGGCACTGCGCCTGTGAAAATGCTCTTAAACGGCACCATTCCCGCATTTGTAAAAAGTAGCGTCGCATCATCTGGCACAAGTGGCGCAGAAGGGACTATTTCGTGACCTTTATTGTTGAAAAAATCTAAATACGCTTGTCTAATATCCATCTTTAAAATTACCTTAAATTTTGATAAAAAATGCGTAATTCTATCCAATATTTTTTTTAATTAATCTTAATTAAGTATAATCTGGCT
>CAUTSW010000015.1:0-23256 GCA_963541085.1 uncultured Campylobacter sp. | reverse complement strand
ATGGATACGAGGTCGCAAAGGCAAATGGCGTCTGGCTAACGGAGCGTGGAAGCACCTTTGGATATGGAAATTTAGTCGTTGATATGAGAAATTTGGTGATGATGAGAGAATTTGCGCCAGTCATTTTTGACGCGACTCACAGCGTGCAGATGCCAAGCGCACTTGGCGAAAAAAGCGGCGGTGACGCTAGGTTTGTGCCGTATCTTGCAAGAGCAGCAGCTAGCGTTGGGGTGGATGGATTTTTCTATGAGACACACATAAACCCTTGCAAGGCGCTATGTGACGGACCAAATATGCTAAATTTAGACGAGCTTTACGCGCTTGTAGAAGAGACAATAAAAATAGAAAGTGTGCTTGATAAAATTTGACTTAATTTTTATTGAAATTTTATTTTTTTTATTGATAAACGTAGAAAAAAAAAAAAACGATATATAATGTGACTCCGATATATTTTAATTTTAAAGGAGATAAAAACGTGAAAAGAGTACTAATATGTATTTTTTTGGTTTTTAGTTTTTTAAGTTCCAATACTCTTGAAGAGATTAAGAATAAAAAAACGATTAGAGTCGGGGTTTTTACAGATGAGCCTCCGTTTAGTGTCCTAAAAAATGGCTCTTATGAGGGTTTTGAGATCGATCTTATCAAAGCCATATCTAAGGATTTATTTTCTGGTGCTAATGCAAATATAGAGTTTGTAAACCTTAGTTCTAAAGATAGAATACCTCTTTTGGAAAAAAATGCAGTTGATATGGTCGTAGCTCAATTTACAGTCACCGAAGAGAGAAAAAATCCATTGATTTTACGATGCCATATTTTTCTGTAAATGTTGGTGTTTTGACTAGAAAAGCTGATAATATCAAGAATTTTAATGACCTAATTGGCAAAAAAATATTAGCCAAAAAAGGAACTACTGCTGATGAGTTTTTTAAATCAAAAAATATCGAAACTATAAATTGCGAAAATACAACTGAGTGCGTGGAGATGCTTAAAAATGGCACTGGAGATGGCTGGGCGGCTGATAATTTGACTGTTTTGGCTATGCCTCTTATAATGGACGGGCTTGAGGTTAAAATTCAAAGCCTAGGAACCGCTGATTTTCTAGCTATTGGCGTCCAAAAGGGAAATTCTGATTTTCTTAAATTTTTAAATCAAGAGATGATAAAACTAAGTACTCAAGATTTCTTTAAATCTGCGTATGATAATACGTTGCAACCTTTTTATAAAGGCACGGCCGATAAAAAGTATTTTTTGCTAGATGATATCTACTCAGTGTTTTCTAAATAATTTTTTAGATTGTCATGTTTTTTAATATGACAATCTTGCTTTTGTTTGAAAAAGTGTATAAAAATAGAGGCTTATGCAAATTTATTTTTTGAATGTTTTGTTTCATGACTTCATTTTGCAATCAGTTGTAAGCTTTCTTGGAATTAAAAATTATTTAATTTATCTTGCGTCTTTTGTATTTAAATTTTTGGCTAGGCGAAACTTTATCTATTTTGGTAGAATTTTACATCTTTACTTTGATTAATTCATATTTTTTTAGATGAAATAAAAATTTCTTTTTGATGTCTTTAAATTTAGATAATCTATGTTTGAGACTAGAATTTCTATATCATTTATATGAGTGTGTTTTTGTTTTGCTGTGCTTTTAGCTTCATAACCTACCAATATATCATAAGTTTTCAACAATTAAAATGGACTATCAAGCGCAATATGATTGTTTTTCTGAGATTTTAGTAAATTTAGCTATTGTTAGAGCTTTGATATAGTCTGAGAAATGTAACACAATTTCTATAAATTTCTTTTTCGAAATTTAAGAGTGGATCATATATCTTTTTCATAGTTTTCATCACGACTAATGCTTCTTGTGCTGGTATTAAGTTTAATTGAGTCTAAATTTATTTTGAAAGTTAAAAATTTAATTAGCCCAAACTTCATATCTTGCTTTGTTGCAATTAAAGCCTAAAAATCGGTATTTTTGCACCAATTCTAGCATCTTTTCGTGTGGTAAATTTTGACAAAATCGATCTAATTTTATCGCTGTTTCGCGTGTGAAATCCCCTTTTGTGTAATCAAACTCATATACGCAAATAGGCGTAATATCATTGCTACAATTTTGTAGCTCTTTTGGAATTTGTGGCTGATTATAGCCAAAACAACCGCTAAAAATAATCGTCAAATTTAGCGCGAGAATAGCTTGAAATTTTCTACTTTTCATTTTTTTCCTTTAGATATTTGAGATAAAATGCACTATGTTTGCGCACTAAAATCAGTAAAAAACACGCTGTAAATAAAGTCCATTTGGTGGCGCAGGAATCCTAGTAAGTGGCGCATCAATCCGTAAAATTTCTCTGCAAATTTGTGCTAAATCACCATTAAAATTCTCGTCTAAATTTTTGCCAAATTTACTTAAATTGCTATTTGATTTTAAATCCATTTTTTCTATTTTGCGTAGTGCAAAAAGCGCGTTTGCGACCATTAATCTTACTTGAGAACGCAAAAAACCATTCGCACAAAATTTAATAATCGTATAATCTTTGTGCGAAAAAGCATAGGCGCGAAAAATCTCACGCACTGGGGATTTTTCATCGCTTCCACTCTTCATAAAGCCCGTAAAATCGTGCTTTCCGATAAACACGCGCAAAATTTCATTTATCACATTTATATTAACGCGCTCACAAAAATGGCAAAAATCAGCCATAAAAGGGCTGAAATTTGCGTGATTTAAAACATAGGCATAAACGCGAAATTTCGCGTCAAATCGCGGTTGAAAATCCTCGCTTACACACTCTATTTTTTTGATGAAAATATGTGGGCGTAGGTGGAAATTTAGCCTTTTTTTTAGATTTTGCAGATCCCAAAAATCGCCACAATGAGTAGTGCTTATTTGTCCTAACGCATGCACGCCCCGGTCGGTACGACCGCTAGAAATGACGCGCTCAAAAATTCCATGACGTGCAAGGGCTAAATTTAGTGCATCTTCAACGCTTTTGCCGTTTGGCTGTGTTTGAGAGCCGCTAAAATTTGCTCCATTATAGGCGTAGGTTAGACGAATTTTCACTAATATTTTCTTAAAATTTTAAATTTAAAATAGATTATCGATGCAACAAAAAAGCTTGCAAACACCGTAGTAATGGCTATTTGCGGATATGGAGCAAGTAACATAATCGACGCAAAATAAGCAAATAGCACACCAAAAACACCAAAATACAAAATTCCTTTTTCGTATCGATAGGTCACAATTCCAAATGAGAGCGCAAAGAGTGTCCCGCATAGCGGAAATAGCGAAATTAGTGCGTAAATCGTGAGATCTTTGCGACGTTTTTTATCTGTGCGCGCTTGTTGCCAGTACTTTATGACCCCGCCATTTTCGCGAATATCCGAGCGCGATTTTGTACGGATAAGCATGCTTTTAAAATTTGTAATATGCCAAGTATTTATCTTGCTAGTTGGCGGTGTGTAGCTTTTGCCATCTTTTAATTCTAGCTCAAAGTATGAATTTAAACTCTTAAATTCGGCACTTTTTGCGCTGATAATTCGTTCATCGTTTTGCTTGGTTTTAGGCTGATACATGATGATATTTTGATAGATTGTATCGTCGCCATTTTGTGTGGTAGCATCAATATAGATGAGCCAATCGAAAAATTTCTGCCCGAATTTGTTTGATTTTATATTAAGTTGGGCTTTTGTTTTTTTATAATCGATGAAATTATCTTTTAAATTTTCAGTAATTGGCATCATCACAAGAGATATAAAAAGCAAACTTGTGCTTAAAATTCCAGCAAAAAATAGGAAAAATCGCGCAATTTTGACAGGATTATAGCCAAGCGTGAATATCACAATGCTCTCATTTTCCTTTGAAAGCGCGTAAAAAGATGTCGCAAGAGCTGTAAAAAAAGCGATCGGTATCGTAAAAATCAAAATTCTAGGCAACATAAATAGATAAAGCTTGATTAATTCACCACCGCTAATCTCAATAAAGCTTGTAATTCGCGCGATTTGGATAAAAAACACGACCGACATTATGACAAAAAGCGTCGCAAAAAGATTTGCGAACGAAGCGATAAAGCTTGTAAAAAAGTAGCGAGAGACTCTATCCATAATATTTTGTCAAAAGTTCTAAAATTTGTAATTTAAAAATATATGCGATGAGTGTGCCAAGTGCCAAAAATGGGACAAAAGGTAGCTCATAATCTTTTTTTCGCACAATAATATAAGCTGGAATTGTAAAAATCGCACTCAAATATACAGCAATCGCGCCTAGCTTCCAGCCTAAAATTACGCCCATAACAGCGGCGATAAAAATATCAGCACTTCCCATCGCCTCACGCCCTAAAATTTTGCTCACAACAAAGCGTAAAAACCAAAATACAAATGCAAAAATCGCGCCATCTCTAAGCGGAACAAAGCTCCAAGATGAAATTTGATCGCAATATGCGTAAAACGCGCATAAAAAAAGCGAAGTGATTAAAAGGCTATCAGGCACCGCTGTATATTTAAAATCGATCGCGCTAAGTGCGAGTAAAACTATAAACAAAATGCCTAAAATTAGCGCGCGAAAGAGTGCTAAAAAGCCCAAATTTTCGCCCAAATTTGCAAAATTTACCCCAGCTGTCTCATAATAAAACGCGCAAAACATCAACGCTCCACCAAGCGTCTCAATAAGCGGATAGCGAATGGAAATTTTATCTTTGCAAAAGGCGCATTTGCCGCCTAAAAATAGCCACGAAAATAGCGGTATGTTGTGATACCATTTTAGCGGTGATTTGCAATTGGTGCAGTGTGAAGCGGGGAAATTTATACTCTCATTAAGTGGTAGGCGATATATTAAAACGTTACTAAATGAGCCGATACATATGCCTAAAATTACAAAAAATATAGCCCAAATCATCATCTGCCAAATTTCCTCTCGATTTTTTTGTAGCATTCAAAAAGTTGCGCCAACTCTATATCGTCAAAATCAGGCCACAGCGTATCGCTAAACATCAGCTCAGCGTAGCTTGATTGCCAGAGTAAAAAGTTGCTTAAACGCCTTTCGCCACCCGTGCGAATTAGCAAATCTATATCTCCATAAGGCGCGCTATCTAGGGCGTTGGCGATATTTTCTTGCGAAATTTCTAACCCAGCGCGGACTACCTTTTGACAAGCGCGCGTAATTTCATCTCGTGAGCCGTAATTTACAGCCAAAATAAGCGTAAATTTGCCATTTTCTGTCGCTTTTTTACAATCGTAAATTTTAAATCTAAGCTCATCATCAAAGCTATCCAAATCGCCGATTGTGTCAAATTTGACCCCGTTTTTAACAAAACTATCTTTAAAATCGCCGATAAATTTCTTAAAAAGAGAGATTAAAAAATCAACCTCTTTTTTATCTCGTTTCCAGTTTTCTGTGCTAAATGAGTAAAGAGTGAGTGTTTTTACGCCATTATACGCGCAAAATCTAATAACTTTGTCTATATTTTCGCTACCTTTTTGATGTCCTAAATGCGCGCTTAATGCGTGATTTTTTGCCCAGCGACGATTTCCGTCCATTATGATGGCTACATGATTTAATCTATTCATTATAGTTTTTTCACCAAATTTGCAATTTTAAAAGCTATATTTAGTTTTGTGTCATAAGCGATTTCTTGAACACCTGATTTTGAGACAAATGAAATTCGCGTCTTATCTGAACCAAATTTTACAAAGTCGTCTAAAATATTTAAACAGACGGCGTCTAGGCGTTTTACTATCATTGTGCGTTTTGAATTTTCAATCGCTAGCTCTTTATCTGTTTCTAGTTTAAAGCCGATTTTTTTGATGCCTTCTGCTTTGATATTGCTTAAAACATCAATATTTTGTTTTAGTTTTAAATTTAAAATATCGCCGATATCCTCTTTTCTTAATTTGCCTTTGACGCGGTTTGTTGTGTAGTCGCTAACAGCTGCTGCCATCAGTAGAATTGATCCGCGTGGCATTTTTTGGCTCTCAATTGCACTTAAAAGCCCGATTGTACTCTCAAATTTTATTAACTTGTATGGCACGTCAAAATCAATACTGCTTATTAAAAATACGTTTGCACCCAAAAAATAATAGGCGTCGGCTAGGGCTTTTCCCATTTTTCCACTGGATAAATTTGACATGACTCGCACGTCGTCAATCTTTTCGTATGTTGGTCCGCAAGTGATATAAATGTTTAAATTTTCAAACGCTTTTTCTTTGTAAAGTTCGCGTTTTATTACGTAGATTATCTGATCGATGTCTGCTAAACCGCCCTTACCGACTGTTTTACAAGCGAGCATTTTTTCTACTGGTTCTACAAAAATTACGCCGTTTTCTTTTAATTTTTTCATTGATGCTTGTGTGATCGGATTTTCTAACATATTATCATTTGCCGCTGGTGCTATAATAATCGGCGCACGCGTGGTTATTAGAGTTTCGATAAAAACATTATCGCAAAAACCGGCTGCAAATTTGTTTATTGTATTTACACTAGCAGGTGCTACTACTATAAGATCCATTTTGGCGTAATTTATATGATTTAACCCCTCTTGCCAGTTTTCGGTCGTCGTGCATAAAACGCGGTGATCACAGAGTGCTTCAAACGCTTTATAATCTACAAATTTAGTA
The DNA here is from genome assembly GCA_963541085.1 of uncultured Campylobacter sp. Classification (GTDB taxonomy): domain Bacteria; phylum Campylobacterota; class Campylobacteria; order Campylobacterales; family Campylobacteraceae; genus Campylobacter_B. The sequence goes on along the minus strand of CAUTSW010000015.1, from coordinate 16,647 downwards.
GCACCATCACTTAACATCACATATAAATCAACCTCTTCTTTTTTAAGGAGGGATAAAATCTCAAACGCTTTATAAAAACTAATGCTTCCGCAAACCGCGAGTAAAACTTTTTTATTCTTTAACATAATTTATCCTTAAAAAACTTATCGAAAAACCCGTCTTTATTAACCTGCTTTGTGCGCGAAATCGCCAAAGCACCACTTTGCACGTCGTTTGTTATAGTTGAACCAGCCGCGATTAATACATTATCTTCGATTTTTACCGGCGCGATTAGCTGTGTGTCTGAGCCTATGAATACGTTTTTGCCGATTATTGTTTTATATTTGTTTTTGCCATCGTAGTTGCAAGTTATCGTCCCGCAACCGACATTTGTCCCCTCATCAATTTCACAATCACCAAGATAGCTTAAATGTCCTGCTTTTATGCCATTTACTTTTGCTTTTTTTAGCTCGACGAAATTTCCTATATGCGTGTTTGATATTTCGCATCCTGGGCGCACGTGAGCGCATGGTCCTAGGTCTGAGTTTTCTATTAGGCTATCTTCTATGACTGAATTTGCTTTTATAATGCTATTTTTAATAGTGCAATCCCCGATTATGCTAACGCCATTTTCTAGCTCACATTCGCCCTCAAATTTGGCGCGATAATCGATGTAGATTGTCTGTGGAAGCCTCATAATCACGCCTTGTTTCATCAAATTTTGTTTTATCTCATCTTGCATTAAATTTTCAGCCACGCTTAGGGCAAATTTGTCATTTATTCCCATGAAATTTTGCTCGTCAACCATAACCGCGCGGACGATTTTTCTCTCATCTTTGGCGATTTTTATTACGTCTGTTAAATAGTATTCATTTTGTGCGTTTTGATTTGATAGGCGTGGCAAAATTTCATCTAAAATTTCGCGTTTAAAGGCATAGCATCCAGCGTTTGCCAAATTTACTCTTTTTTCGTTTTCGTTTGCGTCTTTTTCTTCGACGATCTTTTGCACTTCGTCATTTTTGATTATGACGCGTCCGTAGCCGAATGGATTTTTTGCCTCAAACATGCTTAGCGTTACATCTGCGTCGCTTTCGCACAATTTTTTTATCTCATCAACCTTTATCAAAGGCATATCGCCACACAAAACGACGATTTTTTGCGCATCAAATTTCATTCCGCGCAAACTCCCGCCAGTGCCTGGGAAATTATCGTGGTCTTGTTTGTGAATTTTTGTCTGTGGGAAGTCGCGTAAAACGACCGATTTTACTTCGTCAAAATTGTAATTTAGCACCACGCTTACATCAGAAGTAATCTCATAAGATTTGCGCAAAATGTGAGTGATAAGCTCCCCACCACAAATTTTAAAGCATACTTTTGATTTTTGTGATTTCATACGCGTTCCAAAGCCAGCTGCGAGAATTACGATGGCGATTTTATCCATTTTTATTGCCTTAAAAATTTAAATATAAAAGCCCCGATTTTAGCGAAATTTAAATAAATTTCTTTTAAAAAGTCCTCTTTATTTAGTGTGTTGGCATTAAATCTATTAGCTCTTTAGTAGAAATTTCTGCGTCTTGCTCGCGCGTTATATCCATTTGTTCGGGCACGGGAAATTCTTGAGTTTTATCGGCATTTGTGTCGCTTTTGCGGACATATTCTGTTATTGTAGAGCCATCATCTGAGATATTTGGACTTAGGCGATTTTGCGGTGTATTTGTGATGATTTGGATATTTTGTTTTACGGGAATTTCGTATTCGTTTTCGCTTGAATTTATATCTTTATTACCAGCTAAAACAACGCTACAAACTCCAAGAAAAATCGCAACTTTTTTCATAAATTTCTCCTTTTGTGTTTAAAAATCGCAATTTTATGCGCCAAAGTTAAACAATTAATTTTACAAAGCATTAATATTTTTTCTCTATCATTTCGCCCAATTTAAATATTTAAAAAAGAGATAAATTTATGAATAAAAGTGTAAAAATTAGCATTGCTATTTTGGTGGTTGCTGGTGGAATTTGGGGCTATTTTAGTGGGCTTAAAAACGATATAAAAGCACCTGAGCTTGTTAAGGTTTGGCGTGGAAATTTGCAAAATTACGTGGTAGCAAATGGCGAAGTTCAAGCAAGAAATTTAACTGATATCGGGGCGCAAGTAAGCGGTCAAATCAAAAAATTATATGTAAAAATCGGCGATAGCGTCCAAAAAGGCGACCTAATTGCGCAAATTGATTCTGTAACGCAAGAAAACGAAGTAAAAAATCTCCAAGCGCAACTTTTAATCGATGAGGCTGATTTAAATGCCACACAAATTGCAGCAAATGTCGCAAAAACGCAATTTTTGCGCGAACAAAAGCTATTTAAAGCAGACGCAACATCGCGCGAGAGTTATGAAAATGCGCAAAATACCTACTACTTAAAATCTGCCACCCTAGAACAAATCAAAGCCAAGATGAATCAAACGATGATAAAGCTAGACACAGCAAAAAAAGATCTAAGCTACACGCAAATCACTGCGCCACTTTCTGGCACTATCGTCTCTGTGCCAGTAAAAGAGGGGCAAACGCTAAATGCAAATCAAACCACGCCAACAATAGCGCAAATTGCGAATTTAAATGAGCTTGAAATCGTTATGGAAATCACAGAGGGCGACATCACAAAAATCAAGCCATCTCAAATGGTCGAATATTCGATTTTATCAAATCCACAGCGCAAATTTTACGCGCCAATTACCACGATCGATCCAGGGCTTACCACGCTAAGTGATGGCAAATATGGCAACTCTCAAAACTTAAATTCTAATTCTTCTAGCTCGTCAAATTCGGCAGTTTATTATTATGCAAAAGCACTTGCTGAAAATAAAGATAATTTTTTAAAAATCGGCATGACCACTGAAAATCGCATCATAATAGAGCAAAGCGAAAATGCTTTGATTGTCCCTTTAAATGCTGTTATTGACGAAAATGGTGATAAATTTGTCTTTGTTGCATTGGATGGTTTTGGGGCAAAATCAGAAAAAAGAGCTGTAAAAGTAGGCATTAGTGATAATGTGAATATCGAAATTTTAGATGGCGTTAGCGAAAATGATATGCTAATTATCCATGATGAGAGCAAGCACAGCCAAAACAAAAAGACTAAACCGCAAATCGGACCGCGATTTTAAATTTGGTCTTAAAATTTAGAGAATAAAAATGATAAAGCTAGAAAATGTAAGCAAAACTTTTCAATTTGGCGAGAATGAAATCTGCGCCCTGAAAAATATAAATTTAACAATCCAAAAGGGCGAATTTGTCGCTATTATGGGACAATCAGGCTCTGGAAAATCGACTTTGATGAATATTTTAGGTGCGCTTGATACGCCAAGTAGTGGTAGCTATTTTATTGATGGGCGTGAAATTTCGCGGTTTGATTTAGATGAATTAGCCAAGTTAAGAAGCAAGAAATTTGGTTTTATTTTTCAACGCTATAACCTAATCTCAACGCTAAATTCTATGCAAAATGTAGCTTTGAGCGCGGTTTACGCGGGTGTGGAAAAATCGGTGCGCGAGGCGAAAGCAAACGAAATTTTATCTGATCTTGGGCTAGGCGATAAGACGCAAAATTTACCCAACAAACTAAGTGGCGGACAACAACAAAGGGTAAGTATCGCTCGTGCGCTAATCAATGGTGGCGAGATAATATTAGCCGATGAACCAACAGGTGCGCTAGATAGCAAAAGCGGTATCAAAGTGATGGAAATTATCAAAAATTTGCACGAAAAAGGGCACACGATAATTTTGGTCACACACGATTCAAATATTGCCGAATGGGCAAATCGCATAATTGAGATAAAAGATGGCGAAATTTTAACCGATACCAAAAAAAGTGAACTAAAATTTGAGTTAAAAGAACAAAATTTGCCCCAAAAGAGAGAAATTAGTGCAAATTTTGACCGCTTTAAAGAGAGTTTTAAAATGTCAATATCTTCGATTTTTGCGCATAAACTGCGTTCGATTTTGACGATGCTTGGCATAATTATCGGCGTTATGTCAGTGATTTGCGTGATCGCGCTTGGCAAAGGCTCACAAGAGCAGATCATGTCATCAATTAAACGTATAGGCACAAACACGATAGAAATTTTCCCAGGGAGCGGTTTTGGCGATATGCGTTCAGGGCGCATAAAAACGCTAACCCGCGATGATGCAAGCTATCTTGCAAAACAAAATTTCTTAGATTATTCCACACCAAATACAAACACAAGTGGCGTCATAACCTATGCCAACAAAAACATAAATGGCTCACTTCGAGGCGGTGGCAAAGATAGCCTTGCGGTAAATGGTATAACTTTACAAAGCGGGCGCACATTTAGCGCAGATGATATAGAAAATTCACGCGCAGTTGTCATTATCGACCAAAATGCAAAAAACGAGCTTTTCGCAGATGAAAATCCAATCGGCAAAACGATATTTTTCAATCGCAGACCCCTTAGCATAATCGGCGTAGCCGCGCCAAATGATGCCTTTGGAAGCAGTGAAAATGTACGAATTTATGCCCCTTATACAAGCGTAATAAATAATATCACAGGCGATCGCTACATCCATTCAATAACCGTAAAAGTAAAAGACGATATAGATAGCCAAGCAGCAGAAGAGCGCGTAAAAAAACTCTTATCGCAAAAGCATGGCAAGAGCGATTTTTTTACATTTAATTCAGACACAATAAAGCAAACAGTAGAATCCACAACGCAAACAATGCAACTTTTAATCGCTTCAATCGCAGCTATTTCGCTAATTGTCGGCGGAATTGGCGTCATGAATATCATGCTAGTAAGCGTAACCGAGCGCACAAAAGAGATCGGTATCAGGATGGCAATCGGCGCACGAAAGAGCGATATTATGCAACAATTTTTGATTGAGGCTGTGTTGTTGTGTGTTTTAAGCGGGATTATCGGCGTGATTTTGGCGTTTTTTGCGGGTGAAATTTTCAATTGGCTAAATTTGGATTTTGTGATGAGGTTTAGTGTTGCGCCGGTTGTTTTATCGCTTGTGGCTTCATCTGCGATCGGGATTATTTTTGGCTATATTCCTGCTTTGCGAGCTAGTAAATTAAACCCAATTGACGCGCTTTTACAGGAGTAAAAATGAAAAATTTAATTATGATTTGCGCCATTTTGTGGCTTGGTGGTTGCGTCGTAAAATCATCAAATGAGATAAAAAATTATAAAATTTTGCAGATAAAAGATGAAAATTTAACATCAGACGCATTTTGGTATCAGCGATTTAATGATTCAAATTTAGACGCTTTGATAAATTTGGCACTTAAAAATAACGCCGATTTAAAAAAGGCTGGATTAAATTTAAAAAAATCTATGATAAATGCAGGGTTAATCAAAGCAGATTTTGCGCCTACACTTAGCGCGAATAGCTCATTTAGCGCATCGCGCGACATTTCAAAGAGCGATGAATTTGCAAAAAAATATCAAAACGGCCTTACACTTAGCTATGAATTAGACCTCTTTGGCAAAATTCGCGCGAATAATCAAAGCGCTTCTTGGAGCGTAAAATATAGCGAATTTGATTTAGAAAACGTCAAAATTACGCTGATAAATTCGCTCGTTTGTGCCTATTTTAATGCGATTTATCTACAAAATGCGAATAAATTTTACGAGCAAAATTTGGCAATCACGCGCGATTTAGAACGTATCGTGCGAACAAAATTTGCTTTTGGTAAAAGCGAATATGCCGACATTTTGCGTGTAGAACAAAACGTGCTAGAAACGCAAAAAAGCCTTGTAAATTTGCAATCTCAAATCGCCACAAATGATGAACTTTTGCGAAATTTGCTAGGCGTTGCGCCCGATTTTAATCTGAAAATTGGTAAAAATTTAGATGAAATTTCCCACACACATCCTGATTTAAATGTGCCATTTTACGCCCTTGGCAATCGCGCCGATATTAAAGCTATGATCGCAAATTTAAACGCGAAATTTTTTGATTATAAGGTTGCGTTTGCCGATTTTTTCCCAAGCATTAGCCTAGGGGTCGGGCTTAGCGATACGGATGCGAAATTTAGCCAAAGTTATGGGTTAAATTTATTTAGCCAAAGTGTTAGTATAAAATTGCCGTTTTTGGATTTTGCGCGTGTTAAAATGCGCGCGCAAAGTGCTGATATTGATTTTTTAAACGCGTTAAATTCGTATCAAAATGCGCTAAATGTAGCGAAAAATGAAGTTCATAAAAGCTATACTCTTTATCAAAATTCGCTTGAAAATGAGCAAATTTCTAAGGCAAATTTGGCAAAATTATCAAAGCTTTTTGAAATTTCTGCTGTGCAATATAAGTATGGAAAAACGGAATTAAAAGAGTATCTAACCGCGCAAAAAGATCTCATAAACGCCCAAATTTCCGCACTTAATGCAAAGTATGAGACGCTAAAAAACGAGGCGCAAATTTACAAAGCAATGGGCGCTAGGTTTGTAAAATGAGTTGTGTTATGAGCGTTTTTGCCCTAGCGCGATTAAGTGCAATTTTTTATAAAAACCGCGCTAAATTATGCGGTTGAATAAATTTCAAAATGCTTGTTGGCTAAAATTTGGTAAAAACCAATACTGCGCGATTTTTGATAAATTACGCATTTTTACAGATAAATATGCAAATTTAAACTACAAAATCGCGCATAAATTTCGCACAGAATTTCAAATCAATTAAAACAAAGATTGAAAAGTTTTTACTCATTCAAACGGCATGGGGTAAGAATTTGCGAAGTTAAAAGTAACACAAACGAACAAAAAATTTTTGTTAGAACAGCTAAATCAAAGAGTTGTAGCTAAAATGCCTAGAGGCTAACATTTATTTTAAATGGCTATGGTGGTCAAGAAGCAGACAAAATGGTTAAAATTGGCGAATTTAAAGAGAGTTTAAATAGGCAAAATTAGCCGGATTTATGAGTTTTGAAAGATTAAGAGCCAAAAATAAGCTAAATTTTAAAGAGTAATTCAAGCTTTAAACAGCTCGCGCGTTAAAACTAGTTTGCTCTTTAAATTAATTTAAAATAAAAACTTCAAAAAACGCTTGTTGATTGCGTCTATTTTGAAAGAAACATGAAAATCAAGGAAAAATCGGATTAAATTTTACTCCGCATAAACGTTTGCAAAACCAGCGCAAATATTAGGCTAAGCTACGGCTATCAACTTAGATGTAAAAAAAGCGATAATCGCGTTTTAAATTTTTAGATAATCCGTGCTTGACATAAATTTTCAACGCCATTTAATTGGCAAATTTATTCTTTGAGCGTTTTGCCAGCATAATCTTTTAATAGCTAAAACTAAAGCCCCCAAAAAAATCGCGACTAGTTCATTAAAAAGCCCCTAAATTAACTTCTTGCGATATCAAAATTTAGATAAATTTTTCGCGCTGGGTAGAAAAAGCTTGGCGCACGCCCTAAAAATTAACAAAAAATAAAAGCTAAATTTGGTGCGAAAATCAGCGATTTTTATCTGTAAAATTCACGCTAAAATTAGCTTAAAATTTATAACTTTTGCGCCAAATTTTATAAAACAATCTCAAGGCAAAGCGCGTTTTTAAGGGCTATTTATAAAATTTAAAGCTCAAATTGTTTTTACTAAGCGCAAGGCGATATTTGCAAAAATAAATTAAAATCGCACGAGCCTTAGCAATACGTAGCAAATCGCGATAAAATCGGGTAGGGCGCGATAAATTGTATTTTTCCGTCTGTGATTTTGCATTCGCGCCCGTAAATTTCAAATAAATTTTGCTCATTTAATGCGCTTTTTGCGTCGCCATAAGCGATAATTTTGCCATTTTTCAAGGCTAAAATTTCATCGCAAAACCAAAGCGCGTGATTTGGATCGTGAGTGCAAACAATCGCCGTTTTACCAATGAAATTTAATAGATCGCTTTTTAAATTTAGATTTAAATTTGATGCGTTAAAATCATCTTCGCTCACGCAAACGCTACGCAAAATTTCCCAAAAAGCAATCTGATTTTTAAAATCCAGCGCAGATGTTGGCTCGTCTAAAATCATCATCGGCGTTTGTTGAGCCAGTGATCTTGCGATAAAAACAAGCTGTCTTTCTCCCCCACTAAGTGTGGTAATAGCTTTGTTTTTGAGCTCATAAGCGCCAACATTTATAAGTGCCATTTGCGCTATTTTGTGGTCGGTTTTGCTAAATTTTAATCCCCGCATAAATCGCGCCCGTCCGCTTAAAACGACTTCAAACGCGCTAAAATCAAAATAAGTGCCACTATTTTGCGGAGTGTAGGCTATAAGTGATGCCATTTGCTCAGGGGTTTTATTTATTGATGGCTCGTTGTTTATGTAAATTTCGCCAGTTTGTGGGCGCAAAAAGTTCATCAAACATTTAAAAAGTGTTGATTTTCCGCTGCCATTTGAGCCCAAAAGCGCACAGAGTTTGTATTTTTTTAAACTAAAATTTACAGATTTTAATATCGCGGTTTTATTTGATTTTTTTTGCCTATTTTCATATGAAAATGAGAGATTTTTAACGTCTATCAACTCATCAACTCCCTCTTTTTATGTTTTAAAAGCCATATTAAAAACGGTGCGCCAAGTATAGAAGCGACGATGCCAATCGGGATTTCAGATTGCGAAATGGTCCTTGCAATGGTGTCACAAATCTCAAGATAAATCGCGCCTAAAAAACCAGCGCCAACTAGCACAAAGCGATTATCCGCGCCTAAAATAAGCCTAGCAGCATGAGGCGCCATAAGCCCAACCCATGCGATAATACCGACATTTGAAACAGATATAGCTGTGAGTAAAGTCGCCAAAGCTATAAAAAATACTTTGTTAATTTCGGGCGAAATTCCTAATGTTTTTGCATCATCATCGCCAAACGATAGCAAATTTAATCTATAACTTAGCAAAAATATCGGCACAAAAGTAGCTAATAAAATCGCCAAAAACACGCCCATCCCATCCCAGCTAGAATAATATAATCCACCCATAATCCAAAATGTTATCTCTCTAAGCGCACTATCATCGCTAAGGTATTTTAAAATCCCAACAAGCGCGGAAAAAATTGAGCTAATAATAACGCCCGATAAAATAAGCGCAACAGGCGGGACGCCTTCGCGTGTTTTTGCTAAAAAATATGCGCTAAATACCGCCAAAACCGAGCATACAAACGCACCCAAACTCACGCTAAAAAACGCCCCCGCAAAAATAATCCCAATAGCCGCACCAAACGCCGCGCCAGAACTAGCCCCCAAAATAAATGGCTCCACTAAAGGATTGCGAAAACAAGCCTGATAGACACAACCCGCCACGCCAAGAGAAAATCCGACAAAGATCGCCATAATAATTCTAGGCAATCTAATGTCGTTTATTACGATAAAATCCATTTTTTTTATCTGCGGGTCTAAAGCTATGGCTCCGGCCGTGATTTTGTGCGCTAAAATTTGCGCCGTTTTTGATAGATTAATATCATAGCTTCCAGCTACAAGCGCCCAAAAACTGACCAAAATCAAGACTAAAAATAAAAATGCGATGAAATTTAGTTTAAATTTTATCCCCAAAATTTCTCCCTTTTTGTAATTTTTATCTCTAAATTTCGTCTAAAAATCACTTTCGATTGTCCAGTCTAAAATTTGCTCTGAGAGTAAATTTCTAGCTGTTTTTTCATCTACATTATAGACGTCACGGTAAAATTTAATCGCAAATTCATGCACTTTGATATCGGCGAAAATTTCAGGATAAGCAGCTTTTGCGATGATTAGCATATCTATTGGATACTCAACTCTTCTAGCGCAGTTCATCGGCGACCACGGCATAGCAAAGACTCTCTTTTCTTTAATCGCTTTTAACTCTTTTAAAATTTCAAAATCCGGGCTTTGTAAAATTTCGCGCGCAGGGTGGTAACCGTTTGAAGTTGGTAATATAATAACATCTGGATTTAGCGCGTAAATTTGCTCTGCGCTTAAAATGACGCGTTCGCCATCTCCGCTAAAGGCATTTTTCGCGTTTGCGATCTTTTCTATTATGTAAGATTCTGGTGTATTTACGCCGCTTACGCTACCTACGCCACCTTTTTTGCGCGCGGCGGGATTTAGGCCGATATATAAAATCGAGCGTTTTTGCGTGATATTTTTTGTTCGCTCTTGTATTAGCGTTTGTGTGGCGTTTAGGTAGTCGTAGAGTTTTAAGGCTCTATCTTTTTGGTTAAAAATTTCGCCCAAAACGCGCATTTCATCGCGCATTGATGAGAGTTTGGCTTTTTTGTAAAATGTTGGTGAGTAGATAACAGCCAAATTTAATCCCAAATTTTCTATTGTTGAGATAGTTTTTTCTAGCTTCTCTTTATCGCTACCACCAAGTGTGCAATCTCCCACGCGCAAAATCACCAGCTCAGGATTTACCTGTGCTAGCTCTTCGTAGTTTATTATGTTTCCTTGCGCCGAATTTACACAAGGTTTTTCATCTAGCCAAGGGTGCAAAAATTTCATCGTATTCCAGCCGCGATGAGAGTATTTTTCGCCATTTTGTGCAACAAAATCATACTTATAATCGCGCTTCATCGACCACGAGCCGATGGCTGTTATTTTATCTATAACGCCAAGATGCGTCATAACACCCTCTACAAAGCCATCATCGATGGTGGCTACCGAATTTAGTGGTTCTTTTATCGTAACAGCTTTGCCACGCATATCTGTAATCGTAAAATCTGCCACCGCCAACACAACACAAATTGTTGATAAAAGTAGATGTTTAAACAAGAAAATCTCCTAAAAATAATATTGAGAAAAAATAGTTGTGATTATATTTGATTTTAATTGAAATTTGTATTATAAAAACTAAATTTTTTAAGGGCGATTTTATGAAATTTAGGCTAAAAACAGCTCTTAAAATTTGAAATTCTAAGGAGATAAAATGAGTTGCTTAAATGATGGAATTTTACTTCATGCGCCACACGCAAATTCGCATAAACATTCACACTCTCACGGAGGTTGCGCGCACTCTCACGCTAGCGCAACTACAAATAAAAAAATGCTAAAACTAAGCATTATAATCACAACAATCGCGATGATTTTTCAATTAATTTACTCTATTTTGACAAATTCGCTTGCGCTTTTAAGCGATACGCTTCATATGTTTTCGCATGTTTTTGCGCTTTCGCTTAGTTTTATCGCCATTTGGCTTAGTGGACGATATGGCGGGGAGCAGCGCACTTTTGGATTTTATAGAGCTGAGGTTATCGCAGCGTTTATAAATGCGCTTATGATTGTTTTTTTTGTATTTTTTATAATTTATGAGGCGATTGAAAAGCTCATAAACCCAGCGCAAATCGACGCCCTAACGCTCATAATTGTTGCGATTATTGGTTTAATTGTAAATTGTGCGACAGGGATTTTATTGCTACGCGCCGATATGGAAAACATAAATATAAAATCTAGTTTTTTGCATATGATGGGCGATTTATTAAGCTCTATCGGCGTTATTATTGGTGGCGTGATTGTCTATTATAGTGGCGCGGTTTGGGTTGATACGTTGCTTGCGTTTGTGATTGCTTTTGTGATTGGGAAATGGTCGTATTCACTCATTAAAAGTAGTCTTGAAATTTTATTAGAGAGTTCACCGATGCCGGTAGAATCGGTGCGCGAGTTATTGGTTTCACACCCGCTTGTAAAAGACGCGCACGATATTCATATTAGTCAAATTACGCATAATATGTATGTTTTGACGGCTCATATTGTGATTTTGCGTGATGATGCTTTGAAATTTCAACAAATTTCGCGTGAGTTGTCTCATTTGATGTTGGAGCGGGTTAATATAGGGCATTGCACTTTTGCACCTGAGTGGCGTGAAATTTGGCGCGAGTGCGATGCAAAGGTGGCTAAATTTAGAGCCTTGGGCTAAATTAAATTAGCTTAAATTTATGCTACTTTAAATATAATCGCGCATTTTTAAAATTTAAAAGGAGTAAAAATGAGAGCTTTAAAATACCTAATTTTGGCGGTTTTTATTGCAGGTTGTGGCGTCGATCATATGCCTATGAGTTCAAATTCGCAAATAAGCGAACCAGAAATTTCGCAGGTAAAATACAGCGGGACAAATATAGAAAAAGCGACACAAGCTTACAAAAATAAAGACTGTGCTTCGAGTATGAAATTTTTAAATTTAGCGTGCGATGATGATGAGATGCAAGCTTGCTATCAATTAGGACACATGCACCAAAATGGTAAATGCACAGGAGCAAATTTGGCTAAGGCGCGCGAATTTTATGAAAAAGGTTGTGCAAAAGATCATATGAATAGTTGCGCAAATTTGAGTGGATTTTACAAAGATGGCAAAGGTGGCGTCGAGCAAGATTATGAAAAGGCGTTTGAACTTGCTAAAAAAGCGTGCGAAGATGGAATCGCTAGAGCGTGTAATAATGTCGGATATTTTTATTGGAAAGGGCAGGGTGTGGATCTAGATCGCACGATGGCTAAAGAGTATTTTGCAAATGCGTGCAAGATTGACCCTGACGCGCAATATTGCAAAAATAAAGATCTAATAAATGATGATAGTTCAAAACAAAACGAAGAGTAAAATTTGAAATTTAATCCGTTTTTGATGCGTCATTTGGGCGTTTATTATATGCTTTTGGCGTGTTTTTATTTTTCTGTTACTGGCGCGTTTGCGAAAATTTTAGGCGATAATCTAAGCTCAATTGAGATCGTTTTTATGCGAAATAGTGTGAGTTTAGTGATAATTTTGGCGATGTTTATCCGCGCTGGGGTGCAAAATTTCGGACATGGCGGACGCCCGGGTCTCCTTATAATCCGCGGAGTGGTGGGCTCGTTAGGCGTCATAGCGACGTTTTATAACATCACACACATCGGGCTAGGAGAGGCGATTACGTTTCAAAAAACCGCGCCGATTTTTACCGCGATTTTTTCATCTATTTTCTTAAAAGAGCGGCTAAATTCGACATCTTGGATGATGATAATGTTTGGCTTTTTGGGAATTGTTTTTATTATCCAGCCACACATTAGCATCGATGCAGACGAGATTGTCGGCGTTTTGGGTGGCGTTTTTACGGGACTTGCCTACACGAGCATGCGCGAACTGCGAAAATACTACTCGACAAATGCGATAATTCTTTCGTTTATGGTGGTTTCGGTTATTGCGACGATAGCGATGATGATTTTGGCGAAATTTGGCCTGATACCTGCTGGGGTTGCCGATTTTACGATGCCTAGCGCGTTTGAATGGGTGTTGATAGTGCTAATGGGCGCGTGTGCGTCTTATATGCAAATTTATGTGACAAAATCATTTGCGGCGGCAAAAAAAGCGGGAATCGTCGCGGCTGTTGGCTATGCGGATATTATTTTAAGCACGTTTTTTGGGCTACTTTTGGGCGATTCTATGCCAAATTTAATCACGCTAATTGGCATTTTGGTGGTCATTGTAAGTGGCGTAATAATGGCAAGGCAAAGATAAATTTTTGCGCTAAAAGCGTTTTATTTGGGTCTTATCGACCAATATGTTTAATGGGCTTTGGTTGGAAATATTTTATAAATTTATCCCTCAACTCAATCTCATACAAATTAGCACTGAGTTACGATTTTAACAAGCATAGCAAAGTTAAAAAATAAATATATAGTTTGTTTTTTAAATTTATGAAACTAAATTTAAAGAAATTCTAAAATACTTCATATAAGATATCAACTGTGTCAATCATGAATTTTAACATTTAAAAAGATGTGTAAATAAAGAGTTTGTCTTTTTAAATGTTTGGGAGGTATCTTACAAGATATCAAATTTAACCAGATTACTATGTAAGTTTAGATGTTTAAAATAAGTTGGTTTGGTTTTTAAAATATTAATACTACAAAACTTATATGAGAAACTGTTGAAATTTATAAGGGAGAATTGGTTGGGTTTTATTGAGCATTAATTTGCGACGTTAAAATATGCCAAGCAAACAGCCAAAATCTAAATTTTTAGCCCAAATTTCCTAAATCAGCACTCAAAATCAAGCGTTGGTCTTATGGCTCTGATTTGTCTGTGTGATGTCATAAAATCGCTTTATATGACAAATTTAGATTACACATCACGCAGTTAAATTGAGTTGCAAATTTAAAAACAATGCCAAAATCACCATGCAAAACCAGCCAGACAAGCGTAATTTTGTTTTGTGTAGTTATAAATTTTGCTGTTTTTATGCGCGATATCTCAATCTTGCTTCGCGTAGCCAAAATTAAAATAACAAAAAAACATCAAATTTTAGATAAATTTCACTATAAAATCAGCCAAATTAAATACACAATTTTGTCAATATTTTTTTAAGTTGCGTTATAAATTTACCCCTTTACCCCACGCCACCAAGTCAAAATACCTTTTTTTATTCTTGCGCGTTTGATTAGTTAGCTTTTAGCCATTACGCTAGCTAAATTTAAATAAAAATACTGAAATTTTAAAGATTTTAACTTTGCATCAAAACAATCAAAGGGCTTTTGTAACTTGCATTTTTTAATTTACGAAAAACATCGCAAATCCGCCCACAATAGCTAAATTTCGGTGTCAATTCAAAGCAAATTTACATTTAAAATTTAATCACAGATAAATCCGCGCTGGGTTTAGAGCTTAATAACTAGCTCAAAATTTGTAAGATGATGCTTTTGAGGGCTCTTATTTTGTGCGGATTTATGCGGTTAAAACACAAAATTTATCTGTGAGAGTTTGCTTAAGCTTAAAGCAAATTTATTTAACAAATAGATTAAAATCACGTTCTAAGCCAAATTTAGAGTGAATTTGGCTAAATTTTAGAGCGAATTTAGCCAAATTTTGGCGACAAATTTCATATTTTTGATGAGCTTATCGCCAAAAATAGCCGACTTTTTAAAATAAATTTCGCATGAACGTTATTTTGAAGCAAGTAAAATTTCACGCACCGCAGATGGCGTTACTTCGCCATTTTCGCCAAAAACCGCGCCACGCTCTTTAAACCGCGCCGAAATCTTATCTGCAGCGTCATTTGCATCGATATTGTATGCCTCAAGATGCGTCGCCACGCCTAAGCCTTCAAAAAATTCCACGATTTTTTCAATGCAAATTTGCGCTAAATCGCCATCTAAATTTGACAATCCAAAAAGTTCTCTTCCTAGTTTTTCTAGCTTTTCGCGCTTCGAGTTTATGCTATATTTATATCTTGCGCCAAGCACCACAGCAAGGCTTTTGGCGTGATCTAACCCATAAAACGCCGTCAGCTCATGCCCTATTATATGCACCGCCCAATCCTCTACTACACCACAAGCAATCCAGCCATTTAGCGCGCATGTAGCCGCCCAACATAGATTCGCTCTAGCTTCGTAATTTTCGGGCTCATCGATAGTTTTTGCTCCGCAATCAATAAGCGTTTTCATCACGCTAATCGCCCAGCTATCTTGCAACGGCGAATTTACGTCGTATGTGGCGTATTGCTCAATCGTATGCACAAACGCATCGATTATGCCGTTTTGAATTTGACGGGTTGGTAGTGTGAAACTGTGAGTTGGATCAATTACGCTAAATTTTGGAAAAACTAGCTCATTGTGAAAAAATCGCTTTTCGCCTGTACTTCTGCGCGAAATGACGCCACCACAATTCATCTCTGAACCAGTTGCAGGTAGCGTCATCACTGCGCCAATTGGAAGTGCTTTTGTCGCGGTGCGCTTAAGGCTTAGCAGATCCCACTCGTTTTTTTGTTCATAATAAATTTGCGCGATAAATTTTGTCGCATCAAGCACACTTCCGCCACCAACTGCGAGCAAAAAATTCGCGCCTATCTCTTTTGCGTAATCACGCGCTTTTAAACAGGTATCAAAATCAGGATTTGCCTCCAATCCGCCAAATTCTGCGACTTCAAAACCCTTTAAAATGCCCATAATTTCGTCATAAACGTCATTTTTTTTGATACTTCCGCCACCATAAAGTAACAAAATTTTCGCATTTTGCGGGATCTCTTGCGTAATTTTCGCGCTTTCGCCACGCCCAAAAAATACTCTTGTTGGGCAATAAAATGAAAAATTATTCATCATCTCTCCTTTAAAATTTAAGATAAATATTCGCGAAGTCTAGCGCGAATATTTAAATCGCAATGCAGAAATTTGCTAAAAATTTGGTGTAAATTTAGTCTAAATTTTAGTGCAAATTTTAAACCCTGCGCGCAGTGGTTTTTATTTACGAATTATTTGCAAATAATCGTCTCGTAAATTTCTACTTATTTAATGTTTGTTTAACTAAGTTGCAAATAATCGCGCCATTTAAAAAATAAGGAGAAAAAATGTTACGCGAAATATCTACTTAAATTTCATCGATTTTTAGCCGTTTTAATCAATCAAAAAGCGATTTTTCAGATCGCTCTTAGCGTTTTTGTCAATCTTATTTTGACATTTTGAAACTTATAAATTTATTCTGTTTTTGGCGGAGTGAATTTATAAAATTATCGATTTTATGTAAAATAATTTGCAAAATAAAACGCAAAATTTTAAATTTATTTAAGGATAAAAACTGATGAAAGATAAAATTACAAATTTTCCAATAATGTTTTTTGCTGTGATTTTAGGTCTTGGCGGTCTTGGTGTAGCGTATGCGAAATTGAACGAAATTTTCGAGCTTAGCCAGATGGTAGGCATGCTAATAAAATATTTTGTAACTGCGATTTTTGCGCTAATTTGTCTGCTATAT
>CAUTSW010000014.1:0-24638 GCA_963541085.1 uncultured Campylobacter sp. | reverse complement strand
AATCATTACAACAAGAGGTAAAAAGCTCGAATATAGATGGGAAAAATATTTATATTATCTCTTGAATTTATTACCATATCTTTATTGGAGTTTAAATTTGAACTTATTAAAGTTATATCTTTATTTGCTTTTAATAAAATATTATCTTTTGCATTTAAATTTGATCCTAGGCTGTATTCATAATCTCTTTTATAATATCCCCCATTCATAGAAAAGTCATATGAGCCTTTATCTTTTACAGCATCACTTAAGATACTGTTATTTGCAAGTAGGGCTATATTTTTATTTGAGTCTATGTTTGAACCTCTTAGATAGATACTATCTTTTGCATTTAACACTGCATCACCTTTTGTTGAAGCAATAGTTGAAGTATCTGCTATATTTGTAAAGCTTTCTTTTCCATAAGAGTGAGTTAGGGTGTTTGTATTTGATAGGGTTTGATTAAATATATTATTTGCTTGTAGATAGATACTTCCTGCCTCAATTAAAGAAGAGAGATTTAAAATATCATTATTTGCATTTAGAATTAATTCATTATTTGCCTTTATATCTGCAAATTTATTTGTAATGTTGTTTGCATTTATCTTTATGTAGTTATTGCTTATAATGCTTGAGTAGTTATTTAAATTTCCATCTATATCTAGAGAGATTCCATCTCCTGCATATATTAAAGATGAAGCATCTACTGGTTTACCGTCTTTAAATAATATACTTTTTAAAGCACTATTTCTAAAATCATAAATAGAAGTTAGTTTATTATGCATATAATCACTGCTTGGAATGTTTTCATCATAAATA
Organism: uncultured Campylobacter sp.; assembly: GCA_963541085.1. Taxonomy (GTDB): domain Bacteria; phylum Campylobacterota; class Campylobacteria; order Campylobacterales; family Campylobacteraceae; genus Campylobacter_B. The sequence goes on along the minus strand of CAUTSW010000014.1, from coordinate 23,840 downwards.
TAACCGTTATTTAAATAGTAGTATTTTTGATCAGTAGGATTTATAAAGTTATCCTTAAAAGTAGGAGGGTTATTGCTAATTATAAAAGAGTTGTTTTTATGTGGATTTGTAATATTATTTAAATATATATCTTTTTTTAATAAAGATTTATAAAACATATCCTTATCATCTTTCATAAATTTAGGTGTTTTATTTATTATTATATCTGTGCTATTTGGTTTATCATTATTAAGCTTAGTTAAAGAGCCTGTTATTTTACCATTTGCTGTAAATATAGACGGGTAGCTAGTTTGTTTATAAGATATATTGTTAGTTCCTGCAACACCTCCTACATCAACCCATTTACTTCTTTTCCACCATCTTTTTTTCTTTTTTTCTTGCCATATATAAACAGCAGTTGAAGATACTTTATGAGTTAAATCAAGACCTTGATTAATTAAATTTGTATCTTTTAAATTTATATCTTTGTTTGCAAATACTATGCTTTTATCATTTAATAAATTATTTGTTAAAAAATTAATACTTTTATTTGAAATAATACTAGATGGTCTAAATTTAGCCAAATCATCTTCATTTATAGTTTGCTTATCAATTGTATAATCTATCTTTCTTGTTTTTTCATTATCTCTTATATGGCTTGTTGTAATAATGGCTTGATTATTTATAAAATCAAATTTTATATCATTATAGATATTTTTACCATTTGATTTTGTATTTTTATGTAAGCTTAAGATATATAGTTTTTCATTTTTGTTAATAATTTCTTTTTTAAGTTCATTTTCTACATACTTGCTACTGGGCTCTTTATAATTATTATTTATTTTATAGTTTTCTATAATATCTTGTTTTAATTTATCTATATCAACTCCAAATGGTATTATCTTTTGATTATTATCTCTTAAATTTATACTTCCTTTTTTTATTTTAGGATTTTTATTTATTTTAAGTTCATCAAGTGATCTGTTATTAAGCTCTTTGGCATTTATGCTCATATCACTTCTAGAATACATTAAAGATGAGAGATTATCTATTTTAGAGCTTTTATAATTTTTATAGTTATCATCATTTAAAATTAAAATATTGCCATCTGAAATTTTATCTTTTGCATAAAAGATATCTAGGTTTTTATCCGATATTATATTTGAGCTATCTTTATTCATAAGAGTATCTGTATTTAAGATCATATCATCTTTACTATAAAGAGTTGATTTATCTATATTTAAAATATCTTTTGAATTGATAGTTAAAGCTTTGTTTGAATAGATATTTGCTTTATTGTTCATTAAATAATTAGAGTTTATAAAAAGATTTTTATTTGATGCTATTTCGCCAAAGTTATTTAAATTTAAATATGAGTTTAAACTCATATCATTTAATGAGTGAATAGTGCCTTTATTTGTTATATTATTTGCATTTATTATAAGGTTATTGTTTGATATAAGCTTTGTATTATTTATAAAATCATCTGTTGTTTTTATAAAGATATCTTTATTTGCATAAAAGCCACCGTTATAGTTTATAATATCTTTTGTAGTTAAAGATAAATTCTCTCCTGCTTGAATATTTCCGTGATTATTGTATTTGTCAGTATTTATAAATAAATTTTTATTTGAGATGATAGATCCGTCTTTATTATTAAGAAGTGATGAGTCTAAATTAAGATTAAAATAAGCACCTATATATCCCAAAGTATTATTTAAAGAATCTTTAATCTTTATATCTAACAACTTATTTGAAATAATATTTCCGTTTGAGTTATCTAAAGTAGTTGAATCTATTTTTAAATTTCTAGCTTGAATACCTTTATTGTTTTTTTCATCACTACTATTTATAATTTCATCTGATTTAATAATAGCTTTGTTTAATGCATAAACTAAAGAGTTTTTATTATTTAAAAAGTTTGTTTTAATATCCAAATTGTTGTAAGATATTATACTTAACTCATTGTTTAAAAAATTTGAATTAATTGCTATATCGTTTGCTTTTATATCGCCTAAATTATCTATTTTTTTAGAATCTATAAATAAGTTTTTGTTTGATGATATTAATTTATCTGTGTATAGATAATTTGATTTTAAATTTACATCACCATTAGAAACTAGCTCAGAGTTACTGTTTTTTATAGTGTTACTAGCTATTAAGTTTAAATTTTTAAATGATGAGATTTGTGAGTTATGGTTATTTATAATATCACTATCTGCTTTTATGGATAAATTATTGTTTGAGCTAAATTTGGAGCTGTTTTGAAAAAGGCTATTAAGGTTTAAATTTACTTCATTTTCTACTATAAAGTTTGTATTACTGTTTTTTATATTATCTAGTTTATTATTTATGCTTGAAATATTTAAATTTGAGTTTTTGTTATCTATATCTTTATTTATTTCAAGATTTAACTCATTAGATAGTATTTTAGAGTTTTTATTTAAAATAGTATTTTTTACTACTATTTGGCTGTTGTTAGTGTTGTTTTTATTGTTGTTATTATTTTTTATGTCATTATGAGTATTTTTATTTAAATCATCTTTTCCTATAATAGAGTCTTTATTTATTAAATTATTTGATTTTAGGGTTAGTTTAGAGTTGGTTTGTATGATAGAGTTTTTATTGTTTAGATTATCTGCTTTTAAATTTATAGTTTGTGATTTAACTATGGCTTTTTTATCATTATTTCCACTGTTTTCTATATCTTTAGCTTTTATATTTATATTATCATTAGATATCAAATCTGCTTTATTTATAAGATCTCCATTTAGATTTATAGATATATCATTATTTGCTACTATCTTTGCATTATTGTTTACTCCGATACCTTTATTTGTAGCGATGAGTTTTATTCTATTTGCATACATTCCGCCTAAATTTGAAGTATCAATTGATATTTTAGTATCATCACTACTACTTGATAATATATTTAAATCTTTATCTAGTCTATTTTTTCCAGTTATTATGTTTAGATTATTGGCATAAACATTAGCACTTATCTTAGCAGTTTTAGAGATGATATTTAAATAGTTGCTTTCATCTTTTAAACCTCTATTACTTATAGATATCTCACCTTGTTTTACATCTATATTATTTAAAGCTCCATCTTTAAATTTTAACTCTGCTGATGTTAGTGTGGTTGATTTGGAGTTTATAAAATGAACCCCATCTATATCTATACCACTAGGATTTGCTATCATAAGATCAGCTTTATCGCCTGCTATTTCTATATTTCCTTTTAAGCTACTTTTTTTATTTGAGCTTATCTTATTTACAATAAGCTTTGCAGTTTTTTCACTAAGTCTTGGATTTGCATGTATATAGCCTCCTGTTATAGTATCTGCCCCATTTCTTGAATTATTAAGTATTGTCCCTTTATCTGTTGTATTAAATTTAGAGTATTCGTTTATTGATACTCCTTTATTATTTGGTTTAACAATATCAACTTGTATAGCATTATTTGGAGTTTTTAGTATGGTGGGCTGGTTAGATTTAGGGGCATTAGTATCAGCTAAAATTTCAGCTAAAGATATATTTGGAAAAAGAAGTGTTAAGGATAAAATTATGTTGAGATAGCTTTTAAGATTCATTGTTTGTCCTTAAAAATTGTATGTAAGATTAAAATTTAAAACATTTTTATCTGTTTCAAAAAACTCAGGCTTATTAAGCGGGAAACCTAAAAAAATATCATATTGCAATTTTCTTTTAAAGTATCCTTTTAAGCCAACCCCGCAGCCAACTAAAGTATTATCAGTCATATAATTTGAACTTTTTCCGCTTACCTTGCCAAAGTCAAAAGCCGCATACATAAAATGATTGTTGGATATGCCGTATTCCAAAGTATTTCTTATATAATACCCTCTATCGCCAACTAAACTCATCTCACCATCAAATCCTCTAACTGTATAATATCCACCTATATTTAGTCTTTCTTGCATAGTTAAAGGTCTATTGTTCCACATACCGTGAAATTTAAAATCATATGTTAAAGGCACTATGGATGATGATTTATTAAAGTTAAAATCAACTGATATTATCCCAAACCTATTTGTTCCATCATTATAGTCTTCTTGTGGTGCTCTTAAAGCCCCTCTTGTACCTGTGCCTTTTTTATAAGTTGCCCCAAAAACTACATGACCATTTTCGATAAAAATTTGAGAGCTTAGACCTATTTCGTATCCAGCAGTTTTTTTTCTTTGATTGTCTAGTTCATAGTCTTCTATATAATTTTTATTTTCTTTTTCCCAAAGTCTAAAAAATATACTGTTTTTTGAAATTTGATCTCTGTGATAAAGATAATTTAGCGTTAAATTTCTTCTTTTACTTTTTCCACTATATTTATAAACTCCAAAAGCTCCAGGAATTGCTTGATCATAATTGTATCTATACTCGTTAAAATCTAAAGAAAATCTTTTGTATGGGATTGTTATACCGTAATAAATATTGTCTGTTTTTCCTCTTTTTGTATCATTTTCTACGCTTTGTTTATCTGCTTTAAATATATTTTTAGAGTAAGATGAATACCAAATTTCGTTAAATCCCATTAGATTAAGTGCATTTAAATTTACTCCTCCTTGATACTTTCCAGTCGCCCTACTTCCTAAATTATCAAACGATAAAGAGAGATTAAGCGGTAGTTTTTCTTCCTTTGTAATTTTTATATCACTATAATTTTCTTTATTTGAAGGGATTAATTTAAAACTAACATTACCATTAGAGGCGTTTTGCAGGACTTCTAAGGCTTGTTCAATATCTCTTAAATTTAATATATCGCCTTTTTTGTTTATGCCAAATGAAGTAAAAATTGAAGCTCTATTTTTAGTGGAATTTTTATCATTTATATTAATAGTGTCTATTTTTCCTGGTATTATTTCAAATTTTAGAGTTTTACCTTTTAAATTTTGAGATGGCAAATTTATAGTAGTCGTGATAAAGCCCGATTTTAAAATTTCGTTATAAAAAGCATCATAAATAGTATTTATACTATTTTTTCCTAAGCAACTACCTTTTTTAAAATTTACATTTTTTGAAGCTTTTTTTAAATATTGTTTAAATTTATCACTGCCTTCACCGATTAATAAAATTTCATTAATAATAAAGCAGGGTTTTTCGTTTGGAATAATGGCTGAAATTTGATTTTTTTTAGGAGTTAAAATAATATTTGAGTTTTCTTTTTGGCTTTCTATGGATTTTAGTCTATCTTCTTCTTGCTTGGCTTGGGTTTTAGAAATTTGGTCTAAGTTATTTGAAAAAGCAAATGTAGCTATAAAAAAGAAAGGTAAAATTCTCATAAAAAACCTTGGTAGTTTTATTCTGATTGAGAATGGTATCTAAAAATACTTAAACTATATTTTATTGTTGCGCAAAATTCAAAATGCAATCTAAAATTTATACTAACTTGTTGTCAATCACGCCCTATTTTTCAAGCTTATCCAAAATATCATCTACGATTAAATTTGCGGCATTTGGGGCGAGAATGTCTTTTAGCTCATCACTAACCTTGGCGATATTGAAATTTAAAATTTCGTCCAAAAATTGTTCGTTAGAAATTTCATTTTGTGTAAAAATTTTGGCTAAATTACGATCGGCTAAAAATTTAGCATTGAAATATTGATGATTATTAGCAGCGTATGGAAATGGCACGAAAATCGCAGGCAACCCTGCAGCACAAAGCTCCCAAAGCGTACTAGCCCCACTACGCCCTACGCATAAATCCGCTTGCGAAATCTTGCTAGCCAAATCATCGCAAAAGCCAAAAGCATCGGCATTTATCTCATTTTGTGCGTAGAAATTTGCCACGCGCTCATAATCTTTTGCACCGCATTGGTGGATTATTTTTATGCCGTGAGAATTTAAATTGGGTGCCAAATTTAGAGCTAAATCATTGATAAATTTCGCCCCTTGCGATCCGCCTAAAAAAATTATAGTCTTTAAATTTGTCCGCGTCCGCGCCGTGCGAAAATAAATTTCACTCACCGGATAGCTAAATTTTGGCTCAAAATACGAGCTGTAAAATCCGCGTGAAAATGGTTTTAAAAGGCGATTTAATCGCCCGATGATTGCATTTTGTTCGTGGATAAAAAGCGGTTTTTTCTCTCTTAAAGCAGCGATTGCAGCAGGTGCGGCGCTATATCCACCCACACTAATAACAGCGCAAATTTCGTCCGTTCGTAAAATTTCACACACTTGCGAACTCAAATTTATTATGTTAAAAACCGCACTAAATTTAGCCAACCCGCGCTTATTTACCACGCCTGAACTTTGTAAAAAAATCTTTTCATCAAAAATTTTGCTATTTTCAAACCAAGCGCGATCTTGTCCATTTGTAGAACCAACAAATTTCGTGTCTATGTTTCGCTTTTTAATCTCTTCACCAAGCGTTTTAGCAATAGCTAAATGCCCGCCAGTGCCTCCGCCTGTGATTAAAATTTTCACGATTTTCTCCTTTTTGAAATCATCAGCACAAGTCCAATCCCCAAAGATGCAGCCAGAAGATGGCTACCGCCATAGCTAAGAAACGGCACAGCGATACCTTTTACAGGTGTAATTGACGAAATTCCATACGAATTCATCAAAAATGAAAAGAAAAGCAAAAAGCCAATCCCCATGCAAAATAGATAATGCACCCTATTTTGTGTCAGCGATGAAATGGCAAAAATGCGATAAAAAATCACATAAAATAATAGACAAATGCAAAAAATCCCAAACAATCCAATCTCTTCTGCAATTCCAGCTAAAACAAAATCCGTATGAACATCGCTCAAAAATCCGAGTTTTATACTCCCTTGCCCTATGCCCTGCCCGAAAAATCCACCGTTATTAATGGCATTTAGTGAGTGTTTAATCTGATAAGCTTCTGAAATATTATCAATATGCCATCTATCAGGTAGGTGTAAAAATGGCACGATTACATCTTGAATTCCTGCCCACCAAGTAAGCAAACGCCCAATACGATGATCACTATAAACGATAGCAAAATATCCACCCACAAGCAACAATAAAATCGCAGCAATAGCAATTCTGCCACTAGTCCCTGCTAAAATAGCCATTGATATCATCGCAAGCCCCATTACGACGATTTGTCCTAGGTCGTTTTGCACTTTGGCAATTATGTATAAAAACACACAAAAAAGAAGAAAATATGGGAGTAAAATCCCAATCTCTTCAAACAATTTACGCTTAATAGTCCCATCAATTTTTCGCGAAAAAGACCAAGCAAGAAAATATATAAATCCGATTTTAAAAAACTCAACAGGCGCAATAGATATAAAAGGTAACCTTATCCAGCGACTAGCTCCGTTTACTTTATCGACCAAATTTGATGGCAATACAGGCATCAAAAGCATGACAATAAACATCGAAATAAATAAAAACATTCCGAAAAAATGGAGCCATCTATCTGGGTTTAAACGCGATAAATACCACATTATCGCAATGCTTATAAGTCCAACGCCAAGTTGCCTGATAAAAAAATGAAGTGGCGCATAATCAAACATAAGTGTCGTAAATACAGATAGCGAAAGTGAAAAACAAATTCCTATCGCAATCAAAATCGAAACAGCAAAAAATAGCGTTTTATCGACTCTCATTTAGTTTATTTCCCTTTGACCTTTGGCGTCGGCTTTACTTAAAAAACCTGTTTTTTCAAGCTGTTCAATGATATTTGCCGCGCGATTGTAGCCGATACGGAGCTGACGTTGTAAATAGCTAATCGAGGTTTTACCACTCTCTAAAATGATGGATTTTGCCTCTTCGTATAATTCGTCGCGTTCATCGTCGTTTAAAATTTCGCTCTCGCTACTCTCTTCACTCAAAAATGATTCATCATAAACGACGCTCTCTTGTAATTTTAAGAAATCAACAATTTTATTAATCTCACTTTCGCTAGCAAATGGCGCGTGTAATCTTACTATGCCTGGCGAATTTGGCGGAGTAAACAGCATATCGCCCCGCCCTAGCAAGCTCTCTGCGCCGGTTTGATCTAAAATAACCTTGCTATCTATTTTAGAGCCGACACGAAAGCTTACACGGCTTGGCAAATTTGCTTTTATTAATCCAGTGACAACATCGACGCTTGGGCGTTGCGTCGCAACAATGAGATGAATCCCACTAGCACGCGCCTTTTGTGCAAGACGCGCGATAAACCTTTCAACATCTTTGCCACTAGTCATCATCAAATCCGCAAGCTCGTCGATAATCACGACTATATAAGGGAAAATTTCTCCCCCCTGAGCACTAATTAATTCGTTGTAATTTTCGATATTTTTTGTGCGTGTTTGCGCCATAATTTTATAGCGGCGATCCATCTCATTTACCAAATTTGAAAGCGTGATAATCGCCTTTTTTGGCTCGGTAATTACAGGTGTTAGAAGGTGTGGGATGCCATTATACATACTAAATTCTAGCATTTTTGGATCTATCATTATAAAGCGCAAAGTCTTTGGCGAATTGCGATAAAGCAAACTCAAAAGCATCGCATTTATGCCGACACTCTTGCCGCTTCCTGTTGTTCCAGCGATTAAAAGGTGCGGAAGTTTTTTAAGATCTGTTATGAAGGGCTGTCCGACGATATCTTTTCCAAGCGCGATTGTAAGAGGACTAGAAGCGTTTTGAAAAATTTCACTCTCTAAAATTTCGCGCAGATAGATTGTGTCGCTCTCTTTGTTTGGAATTTCGATCCCGATTACATCTTTGCCTGGAATTGGCGCTTGAATGCGTATAGTTTTTGCGCGAAGAGCCATGGCAAGATCATCTTGCAAAGTGAGGATTTTGCTTACTTTGATATTAGCAACAGGACGAAACTCAAACGTCGTTACAACTGGGCCTGAATATGTGCGCACGACATCGCCGTCAATCTTAAATTTGCGCAATTTTTCAAGCAGATCGTGGATTTTTGTATCAATTTCACTCTCGTCAACATTGTGAGATTTTTGCGAAGGCAAATTTAGAAAATCAAGTGGCGGGAGTGTAAAATTTGATGGCTTTTGAAACTGTCCTTTTTCTAGCTCGTCAAGAAGTTTTTTATTTTCTGCCATTTCGCGAATATGCTCTGGTTTTAAAGATTGAGATGGCGAATTTACCTCATGATTTTCGTTGGCGGTTTGAGTTTTACCCTCATCAAAAATAGTAAAATTTGGTTCATACTTTTTGGATGAAATTTTATTGGGCTCTTTTTTGCGTTTTAATTTTGGCTGATTTTGTTCTGGTTTTTCACTAAAGATATCTGCATTTTTAACATTTTTTAAATTTATGTCAGGTTCGATAAAAATCTCATCGTAGTTTAATGGCTCATCTTTTTTGCTAAAATTTGCTCTGTTTTGTGCATCATTGGAGCTATTTTGCGTAAAATTTGAGTTATTTGGTATCACAAAGCATTTTTTTATAACGATAAAAAATCGCTCTTCAAATATTAAAATTATAGATAAGAAAAATAGCACAAAAAGGCTGACCCAAACACCAGCGCTCCCTAAAATCGGCTTTAAAGCTAAGACTATTACATTCCCTATATATCCGCCGACACTAGAAAACATATTGGCCTGAACTGCCAAAATCGTGATAAAAAATAGTAAAAATCCGATGCTAAATTCTATTAGTCTAAAATTTACACGCTTAATATAACGATATACAAAATATATGTAAAGCAAAATAAGCAGTGGATAGATATAAGCAAAAACACCAAAGATATTTAAATTTATCTCTCCGATAGTTTTGCCAAATGAGCCAACTAGGACCGAATTTAGTGAGAGTGTAGCTATCCAAAGAAAGACAAAAATCGCACTGAATATGATAAATAAAATTTCTCGTAAAATAGTAGCTCCCTTTGATTTTAATAAAGTCGCGATTGTAGCAAAAAAGAGTTTTAAAGAGTTTAAAATTCAGCTAAATTGCGTAGAAAAAATAGATCAAATTCAACAAAAATTCGTCAAAAGCCACGGCGACTTTTGACGATAAAAATTTAGTTTTTAGCTTTTTACAGCTTTTCCTAAATCCCACATTGGCATGAAAATTCCAAGCGCAAGCAATAAGACCATACCAGCCATAAATAAAAGCAAAATCGGCTCAACGTAGCTTGAAATATTATCAATAATGTCATTAAATTTCATCTTATAATAATCACTTACATTTCCAAGCATCTGATCTAAGCTACCTGATTTTTCACCCGCGCTTATCATTTGAATCAACATACTTTCAAAAATTTCTGTGTTTCTAAAAGCATCGGTTAAGCTAACACCTTGTTGAACTGCTACTTTTAGAGTAGAGAGCTTGCGTTTTAACTCAGTATTATCCACCATTAAAACAGCTGTATCAAGCGAATCAGCAATCGGAATACCAGCGCGAACAAGCTCAGTAAAAATCAGCATAAAACGAGACATTGTTGAATAAAAAATAATCTTACCAAACAAATAAACTTTTAAAATATACTTATCCCAACCAGCTTTAAACTCATCACTTTTTTTATAGGCATATTTTAATGCCATAATAGCTGCAACTAAACCACCCAAAATCAAAAAGCCGTAGTTACTAAGCGCATATTCAATGCCAAGTAGAAGTTTCGTAGGAGCGGGCAAATCTGCGCCAAGTTCTTCAAAAATCTCTCTAAATTTTGGCACAACATATAGCATCAAAACTGTAAACGCCACAGCAAGAGCGATCATAATAGTAGTTGGATAACGCATCGCTTTTTTAAATTTCATTTTGTTATCCCATAGCTCTTGCATCATTTCTGATAGTTTTGTAAGGGATTCTGCCATATTACCAGTGCGTTCACCAAGACTTACCATTGCTATAAACACATCGCCAAGCTGGGTTTTAAATTTTTTCGATGACTCTGTTAAACTTAAACCTGCATTTAAATCCTCATTCATGACACCAAAAATTTGCTTTAAACTCCCATCTTCTGACGCATTTGCAACCTCTTTGATACTATCATGAATAGAGATACCAGCACTTGTCATGACGGCTAGTTGTTTAGTAGCGGCAACTAAATTTGGAATCTTAATCTTTCCGACTGCGTTTCCGCGTGTAACTTTAACTAAAATATCACTAAAACTATTTGAGACATTTTGCGTCTCTCCAATTTTAGTAATTACTCCGTTTGTCTTTTTCATAGCCAAATTTTTAGCCGCGTTTCTATTATCAGCTTTTAAAACCATCTTTTGGCGTCTGCCGTTTTTTATTACTTCAACTTCAAAATTTTTCATTCTTTTGCCACCCTATAAATTTCTTCAATACTCGTAACACCACGCGCGGCACGAATAATGCCATCATGGAACATGTCTATGAACCCCTCTTCATAAGCACACTTTCGTAGCTCATCTTTAGTTGCGCTCGTTGCTATTAGGCTTTGCATCCTATCAGTAACCGGCAACACCTCGCTAATCATCTCTCGCCCAATATATCCGGTATTGGCGCAATTATCACACCCAACAGGTTTATAAAAAGTGTACTCTTCTGGTAGATACTCTGAAATTTTATCAAGTACCGATTTTGGTAGAGTTACGCTTTGCTTACATTTTGGACAAAGTTTTCTAACAAGACGTTGTGCTTCAATCGCAATAATCGCACCACTAATAAGATATGGCTCAATACCCATATCAGCCATTCTCGATACTGCGCTAACTGCGTCATTTGTGTGCAAAGTAGAAAAAACCAAGTGACCTGTAAGTGCTGATTGAATAGCAATACGCAAAGTCTCTTCATCGCGAATCTCACCGATCATTATAATATCTGGATCTTGACGCAAAATAGAACGAAGCGCGGCTGCGAATGTAAGACCCGCTTTTTCATTTACATGGACTTGCTGGATCAAATTTACTTGATACTCAACAGGATCTTCAACGGTGATAATTTTTGTATCAACACTTTTTACGTCATTTAATGCAGCATAAAGTGTAGTAGATTTACCACTTCCCGTAGGTCCAGTAACCAAAATAATGCCATAAGGTGCATGCATCGCGCTCTTAAATTTCTCAAAACTTCGCGGGTGCATACCTAATTTTTCAAGACTAATGATAACTTTTGATTTATCCAAAATTCTCAAAACGGTAGATTCGCCGTTAATAATCGGCAGTGTAGAGATACGAAAATCATACTCTCTACCATTAATTGACATCGAAAAACGTCCATCCTGCGGTCGACGCTTTTCAGCAATATCCATTTCAGAAAGCATCTTTAAACGTGAAATAAGCGGCGGATATATGTCGTTATCAAAGATAAAAAGCTCAACAAGCATACCATCAATACGCGTTCGCACGATACAGTTTGTAGCGGTTGGCTCAATGTGGATATCGCTACCGCGCGAACGAATTGAGTGTGCTACGATAACCTCAATAAGTCGCAAAATTCCAGAACTTTCGCTTGTATTTTTACCGGATTTATTTGCGTCATTTAACTCAGCACGAATTTCTGCTACAAGCCCTTTTACACTCTCATTTAATGTAAGTTTTGTTAAATATTTTTCAATTTGATTTGGATCGCTAATACAAATTTTAAGCAATTTGCGGTTAAACATGGACTGAATTTTATCCTGCGCTTCAATATCAAATGGATTTTTAAACGCAACATAAACATTAATGTCATCTTCTTCTACAGGAAAAGCTTCAAATTTGCGAAGCTGCTGCGTTGAGACTTTTTCTGAAATTCTATAATCTATATTTACATCATCTAAGTCAATATATCTTAGGCGATTAAAAGTGGCAAATTGTTCTAAAAAAGTCTTTGTTTTTATAGAAAACGTACTCTCTATCTCATCTAATGTTATTTTTCTTAGACGATAAAACTGCGCCAAAGCCTCAATAAGCTCTTCTTCTTTTAAATAGTTATCCCCAAAAAGAACTTCGCCCATCGTAAGACCGATTTCCATCTTCTCGGAAATTTCCTCAACTAAATCAGGGGAAATTTTGTTGCTTTTAATCAAATAATCTAATATTAATCTCTCTTTTTCTTCCATTACACTCACCAATACATCTTAATAGACTCAATTTTACCTTTTGCATCATAAATCAAAATCACCATTTTTTTTATGTTTTCTTCATCACGAATAAGCAATTCTGTTTTTTTATCGTCTATATTAAAGATAAATTTATCGCCATCTTTTTTAAAATTTCCCTTAACAAATTCATCAAAAACATTTGAAAGGATATAATTTACCTTTGGCGTCCTAATATTACTAATATCAAATCCATCAACAAGCGCTAAATAAAGCATCTTTTTTTGAAATAAAATAGTGGAATATAACGCTGCATTTTCTCGAGAAGCTTTATCTTTATAGAGCATAACCATCGGAATAATCAAGCTATTTACCTTGTCCATTTTCAAACATGCTTTTGCGTATAAATTAGCAATGCTCTCATCTTGTTGAGCTATAAATAACTCGCGCACCATGTCCGAACAGATACGATTATATTGCCCTACACTATCCCAATTCTTAACATCGTCATTATTGATTGCAAAAAGCGCCGAAAACGATAAAATACAAAATATAAATTTTCTCATTTTTCACCCTTAAATTCGTCTAATAGCTTAACTGCCTCGCTATTTCCAGGTGCTATCTTTAAAAATGCATTTAATGCTGTAATCGCCTCATCTTTTCTACCTAATTTATAAGATGATTTGGCAAAAATCAACCAACCTTCCATATTCTTTTCATCAAGCCCATTAACTTCTAACGCCCAATCTCGTGCACCGCTATAATCGCCCAAATTAAATTTATCATTAGCAATTTTTATCGCTAAATTTATATCTTTACTATCATAATATCTATCTTCTATACTTTGTGGTCTTTCACTATCTCCAGATCTTTGAATGACTATTTTTGGTGCTTGCGCAACTTGATTAACACCATTACCAAAAGCTTTTGGCGGAAGCGGCGCATTACCAAAATCAATAATGTCATCTTTTGGTATAGAATTAAATAGTGCGGATTTTACACTATCGCTATTTTGCGCAAAATTTGAATCTTGTGAGTTTTGGGCTCCTTGAAAATTCTCTGCACGATTATAATTATTGCGAATAGTAAAACCACCAGCATCAACTGATGAGTTTATGCCTATTTCATTCATACTAAGCGTTGGTAATTGCGAATTAGACACTTTATTTGTTTCAGATGATGAAGTTATATTGTAATCACTTCTATCATATTTTGGCTCATCTTGAGCACTTTTGTTTGAAGCTTGAGTTAAATTTTGTTCAATAGCTGTAGTTTTGATAGATGCAATAGGTGTTGGTCTTTTTACATCACTATTATTGTCGCTTTTTAAAATCCACACAATTGCTATAACTGAGAGAGCTATCGCACCAACAAGTACAAAAATAGTGCTGTCAATCTTTATGGGAAGTGAGGTGTTATTTTTATTTATACGAAATTTTTTTCTATTTTTATCGTATTCTTCCCATTTTTTCTCTAGTTCAGCCATTTCATAATGTTCAAGCATTTATCAACCCCGCAGATATCGCAGCCATCTCTATAATTTTTGAATTTATACAAGAAGAACCAATCTCTGTTGGTCTATTAGTCTCATAATATTCTAAAATTTCATACATTTTATAGAGTAACTTATTTAAATTTCTTAAATTTCCATCTGTAAGATGAAATAATAGATTAAAATTATCTTCGCTATACATCATAAAATATGGATGGAAATCATGGAAAACCAGTTTTTTTTCTATATACAATCTCAACTCCGATAGAGTTGAATTTGGCAACTCAATACTCTCCCAAATGCGCGTTTTAAAATAATCTTTTGCCAATGTATCTTCTTCATCTGTTTTATGAACAGTAAAGAGAAACTTAAATAACCTACTATCAGCCATAAGACGAATTTTCTCTATTAAATTTGCTGGATAGAGTTGCGCCTCATCTAATAAAATAATAACCTGTTTCATATCAGAGATATTTGAATTTGTTATCTTGAAAATCTCTTTGTAAATTCTCATAAAATTTTCATAATTTTTAACAGGCTGTTTTGGTGTACGCCCAAAAATTTGAACAAAAATTTCATGGAAAAACTCAGCTTCATCAAAAAAAGGCTGTGGCATAAAAACCACAACAGCCTTTTTTACTAAATCACCTCTAATTTTATGAAGTAAAAATGTTTTACCGCATCCTGGCTTACCATAAAAAAGTATCAATTTTAACGGCTTTTGTAGTGCATTTAAAATTTTATGATAAGCCAAAGTTGATTTATCGAGATTGACAAAGTCATCAACTTTGTCGCTCCCTTCAACAAAAATATTTTTAATCTCTGTGTAATTATTATTCATTTGCTGTCGTTTTTGAATAACCTAGCTCTTTTAAATCAGTCGCCAAATTGTTGCTTCCATCAATTAAATGAGGAGTCACAACAAAGACCAACTCAGTAGTTTTTAATATATCTTTTTCAGACTCAAATAGACCGCCAATTAAAGGCAGATCTCTAAGCAATGGAACGCCATTTTCATCTTTAGATTTATTTTGAGATATTAGACCACCTAAAATTACAGTATCACCATCATTGACAGTTACAACTGTAGAAATTTTCTTTTGCTTCGTATCAGGAGCTATACCTCTCATACTGTTATCATCCGCATTGCTTGGATTAAGTAGATCTTTAATGGTTGTATTGTATTTTTTATCATCGTCTGGGTATTTAAAATCGCTAATAGACGGATTAATTCTTAACATGATTTTATTATCATCTGAAATTTCAGGCAGTATATTCAATAAAATTCCTATAAATACAGAGTAGCTTTTATATGATGCGGTTGGATTGGTGGTAACACCATTGTTACTAGTGCCTTGCTGAATTTCATCAATTAAATTGTAATTGATCGTATCTCCGACAGAGATCATGGCTGGTTGATTATTTATAGTGGTAATTTTAGGACTTGAAATAACTTTTGCTTTACCTTTTTCTTCCAAGAAATTCATCATACCTTCTACATTAAATCCAAAACTAGCATTTGCAATAAAGGCTCCTCCTCTATTTATCGTGGTATCTTTGACATTGCCTTCAAAAGTATCCCAACCTTGATTTTGCAAATAAGCTCTGTTGCCAGTAGTTCCGCCAAATGCACCACTTAATTTTAATTGAAATTTAGACCAATCAATTCCAGTTTGATAAGAGTTATTTAACTTAACCTCTATAATATGAACATCAAGCAAAACTTGCTTTTTCATACGTCGTTGCATCTCTTTTATATATTTTTCCACTCTGGCGACTTGTGATTTCATACCAGTTACGGTAATCATACCAGATTGAGGATTTATAATTGGCGCAGTAGCTACATATTTTTCAGTGCCATTATTTAATATTAATGTCATTTCATCTTTAATATTTTTCCAAAAATCAAACGTCTCTTTTGTCTCGATTCTAGATTGTGGCTCATCTTCTTTTTTATCTTGGCCAACTTCTGTAGGAACAGCATCAGCAGAGGTTTTCATAACAGCTCTACCCTCTCTTATAGATGTAATGTAATCTACTTTGAAAGTCTTTGTCTGTAGAGCTGAAATTTTAAGTGAATTATGAGAAAATTCATAATCTAGATTATTTTCTGTAAGCAAGATATTAAAAATTTCTCTTAAAGATAGATCTTTAATGCTAACGCTATTCATCACCTGTTTTAACTCATCTGCTGCTTGCGCATCTTTTGCGACGACGCTAAATCTACACATATCAGAAAGCTGTGTTAATACATCATTTAATGTAGCAGTCTCATTGATAGAGATATTAAAAGCTTGTTTTCCGCAATTTCCGTTTTTATCGGCAGGTGCTGCATTTAAAGACAAAGCCATAACCAAAGCTAATGAAAGCCCCTTAGTTGTTTGTGATAATAACATTTTTATTTCCTTGATTTAAATTTAATTCAATTTGTTGTCCATCATCAATTGATAAAACAACACTCCTTGGTTTTACCTCAGTAATTGTATATAAACTACCAACAGGATCACCTAAATGATACCAGCTGCCATTTATCTTAGCTTTGCTTCCAATTACAGCAGTTAATGTCAAGCCAGTTTGCTCTGCTGGTGTAATTATTTTTGTTGCTTCATCATAAAATGGATCTTTTAAAGCTGAAATAGCACTAGATTCTAAACCAACTCTCTTTTTGATAAGATCGGCGAATTTTTGATCAATATCGCCAGTCGTCATTCTTGGTTCTGCTTGCAAATTTAGCGATGTTAGAGCCAACAAGATACTACCAAATACTATCTTTTTCATCTATACTCCATTCCCCATACGGAAATTTTCAACTTACCACCGACTTTTGAATCCTTAGTAGCATTTATATCAAGTCCATTTACATCAACGACGACAACAGATTCTTCTATGTCGTTAATATATTTTAAGACGTTATTAAATTTACCCTCGATATCCATAGTAACCTTTAAAACTTCTTGTGGTTCGTTGCCTTGGATACTTTTTTGTTCGCTCTCAATGCTGTAAATTTTAACATTATCAGTCTCAGCATTTTTACTTAAATTATCCAAAAAAGCAGCCCATCTCTCTTGATTAAACGTTACAGAGGCACTATCGCGCAACTTTGCATCTAAATGCGCATTAATATTTCTTAAATCAGCCAATTTATTCTTTTCTTGTCTTAGCTCATTATTCTTTTGCTTGACTGTAAATTCATGATCTTGAGTCCCACCACTTTGTGTATTTAATCTACTTTGTGCGCTATTTAAATTTGTAATAGCAGTTTGCAATCTACTCTCTTGATTTTCTTTATACTCTTTTGTATCTTTAAAAAATGCAAACATTAAAAGCCCACCTATAGCCAAAGCAACAACACCCATAACCATACTAGCTTCGCTATCGCTTTTTGCTCCAAAATAGTTGTCAATTTTATCAAATATGCTTTCTTTTCTCATTGGTAAATCCTTACACTAACATTACTCTCATAAGTTATAGTTTGATTTTTGTCATCCATAGAAATAGATTTAGTATCAACTGAATAACCAGGCTCTTTGCTAATATTTTTAATGAGCTCGGTCATCTTTTTATCTGTATCTGTCGTGATAGAAAAAGTTAGGTTATTATCTGCGATGTGAATTCTTTGAAGCTTACCTATTTTTTCATTTACAAAATCGGATAATTTATAGATTGCGACACTCTTTAGCGGATATTTAACTTTTTTGTTATAAATAGCATACAAAAGTCCCTCTTTTTTAGTTAAATCTTGATCTTCTTGCTTAGATAATTCAATAGTATTTTTGATTTCATTTTGAATTTCTTCCACACGCTCTTCTAGTTTTTTTGCCTCATCATCAATTGTTTTATATTCAGCTTCCGTTGCATCAGCCTGCATTTCAATAAATTTGCCATACCCATAAAAACCAGCTGGCAAAATAGCACCAAGGACTAAACCACCAACTATGAAGTTAATTAATTTACCACTCGGTCTTTGCGAAAGTGGTGGCGGACGACGAAATGGTGAGTAGTTAAAATCATCATTTTTATTAGCTGCATAATATTGCCCAGTAAGCATCATCAAAATATCAAGCTGAGTTAAATTTCTAATATCTTTTGAATTTAATGCGATACTAAAATCAAAAGACTTTTGTGCTAAGTTTAATCTCTCTTTGATAAATTCTTCAACTCCGCTTATATAACCAATATCGGTGCTAAAATAGATATTTTGGATCTTTGTTCCGCGAATTTTATTAATGCTTGCAATCACATCACCCAAATAAAAAAACATATCATCAAAAAGCTGAATAATATGTTCGCGCTCTATCGGATTATCCAAATTTAGACCATTTGTAACAAGCATATCATAAAAAGTGCTATCATCGATTTTATCGCCGTTTAATTCTGAAAATTTATCATTAAAATATTTTAAACTATAACGCATTTGGCGAGATTCTAGATACTCTCCATTTTGATAAACTGACAAAAACGCGTCATCTTTTTGTAAATATATAAAGCAATCCACGCTATCTGGCGCAAGTAAATTTCTTTTATATAAAGCTTCTGGTAAAAACGGAGCTATAGCAACATAATCAATATAATTCGTCTGATTTGCAATATAGCTCAAATCTGCAGTTAATAGCTCATTATCTGTAACAAATACATTATAATAGCGCTCATCACCGGCACCGCCAGTTGATTCTAGATAGGTTATTTTGTAATCTTTCTCAGAATCCAACGATAGATCATCATAAGTTTTCACAGCGATAGCATTGCTAATCTCAAATTCCTCTGTGTTACGCGGAATTTCTACTACTGTGGTGTTAAGATCTTTATAAGGGATATAAGTAACAAAAAGATCTTTACCTTTGCTAGAACCTAGCTCATAAGGCTTAATCTCGTTACCATCCAACTTAAAAGTTTCCCCTGTTGATCTATTGATAGTAACAATAGAGTTTGTAGTTTTTTCTTTTGCCATTTCTCCGACCATTCTACAATTAAAATTAACTTAAAAGTTACGCAAGTTTAATGAAAATACAATAAAAAGTCAATAGATAATCTTAGCTTTTATTAAATTTTCGTTAAAAATCCACGATTTTTTTACACTCACAGATAGTTTGATATAAATTTTAACCTTAGAAAAATTTAAAATCAACTTTCTAGCGCGTATCCCTATTCGTTTTATAGTTTCACCACCCTTTCCTACAAGTATTTTTTTATGAGCTTCACTATCTGTAATAATAGTCGCAAAAATCGATGTTAAACCGCTATTTTCCACTACTTTATCTACTAAAACATCTGTGCAATATGGGATTTCGCTATTTACAGATTCAAACACACCTTGCAAAATCAGATCTCGATAAATTTCACGCACATTTGTTGAACTTAAAATTTCCGTATCATAATAATATGGATGTTCTGGCAGGTATTTGCAAATTTCGTTTAAAATTCGTTGTCTAAATATATTCTTTTTAATATTCACAGGCATAATCGCGCTGAAATTTTTATTAAATTTTGTATATTCTAGTAGTTTTGATGCAATTTTTTCATCATTTGTTTCATCTGTTTTAGTCAAAAGCACAATATGTGCAGGTAAATTTTTAATCTGCAAAAATTTCTCATAATTTTCCGTGCTATCATGAATACTCGCCAAAAACAGCACCAAATCAGCATCTCCAATCGATTTTAAAGCTGTTTCAATCATGAGTTTATTCATTAATTTTTCACTCTCATGAAGTCCTGGCGTATCAATAAAAATCACTTGGTCGTCGCCATTCATAGCAATTGCATTTATCTTGCGGCGTGTAGCGTTTATTTTATGCGAAACAAAACACAAATTTTCGCCAACAAGATAGTTTAAAAGCGAACTTTTTCCAGCATTTGTGCGCCCAATAAGCGTAACAAATCCACTCCTCACGCGCATTCCTATAATATAAATTTTGCTATATCTTCATCATTTACAGCAAAATCTAATTTTTCATTCACCATTTTTTTATCGATTTCGACGCATTTGCCAGCCCAATTTTCAGCTTCATAATTTATATCTTCTAACAATTTCTCAATCACTGTATGCAACCTTCTAGCACCGATATCTTCGACTTTTTCGTTTGCCAAAGCACTCAAGTGCGCAATCTCTTTTATGCTTTCATCGCTAAATTTTAGCTCAACACCTTCCGTGCTAAGTAGATCCGCATATTGTTTCAAAAGTGAATTTTTAGATTTTGTTAAAATTTCATAAAGCGCATTTTCATCTAGACTATCAAGCTCGACACGCAATGGAAAGCGCCCTTGAAGTTCTGGGATAAGATCACTTGGTTTACTAACATGAAATGCTCCAGCCGCAATAAAAAGCACATGATCGGTATTTAAAATTCCTAATTTTGTATTCACGCTAGAGCCCTCGATAATCGGTAACAAATCGCGCTGAACACCCTCTTTGCTCGGGTCTTGACGCGAATTTGAACCATTTGTGGCGACCTTGTCAATTTCATCTATAAATATAATCCCCTCGTTTTCTGCTTTTCTTAATGCCTCGCGTTTGATACTATCCATATCCAAAATTTTCTCAGCGGCTTCATTTCTTAGGGCAACTTTAGCGTCTTTTACTTTGAAATCTTTTTGTACTTTTTTACTAGCAAGACCGATGATTTTTACAAAGCTTTCTTGCATATTCGCCATTTCTGGTGGGAAATTTGCATTAGAATCAAGCTGACTTTCGGTAATGTCGATAGAGATAACCAAATCATCTAAATCGCCATTTTTTAGTTTAGCACCCATTTTTTCGCGTGATTTTTCATAATCTGAAATTTTTTCATCGCTAGCGCCTTTTGGCAATGGCGGGAGTAGTTTTTCTAAAATTTTATCTTCGATATATTTTTCGATTCTATCTGCGTTTTTTTCTCGCTCTTGTTTTTTAACCAAATTTAGCGAAGCAACAGCCAAATCACGCACCATGCTCTCCACATCGCGCCCAACAAAGCCGACTTCCGTATATTTACTAGCCTCAACTTTTATAAAAGGCAACTCAAACATCTTTGCAAGACGGCGCGCAATCTCGGTTTTGCCGACGCCTGTCGTGCCAATCATCAAGATATTTTTTGGAATAATGTCATCTTGTTTCTCTTTTGGTAACTGCATTCTGCGATATCTATTTCGAAGCGCAATGGCGATAACTTTTTTTGCGCTTGATTGCCCGATAATGTATTCATCTAAAATTTTAACAATCTCTTTTGGTGTAAGTATCATTTTTCATCCGTTAATTTATAAGTTTTGATATTTTCGTTTGTATAAATGCAAATCTCAGCCGCTATTTTAAGACTCTCTTTTACCAAATTTTCTTCATCAATATTGCCAAATTTATCTAGCGCCCTTGCGGCACTCAAGGCGTAATTTCCGCCACTACCGATGGCTACGATTTTACCATCGTCCGGCTCTACGACATCGCCAGCGCCTGAGAGCAAGAAAATATGCTCACGATCAAGCACAATCATCATCGCCTCTAGCTTGCGTAAATACTTATCTTTGCGCCACTCTTTACTAAATTCCACTGCTGCTTTTAGTAAATTTTCTTTTGAATTTTCAAGGCATTTTTCAAACATATCAAACAGATTAAACGCATCAGCCGTACTCCCTGCAAAACCAGCCAAAACTGAGCCATTTTTACCTAATTTTCGGATTTTTGTCGCTGTGCCTTTTAAAACCGCGCTACCAAAAGTAACCTGACCATCACCACCAATCACCGAACAATTTGCGCCCTTATAGGCTAAAATAGTAGTCGCTTCAAACACTATTTTATTCCCACAACTTCAAGCGCAAATTTGGCAAAAATTCCATGTTTAAATTTGGCTGTAATCTCATAAATTCCACTACTTTTAATCGTGTCAAATTCAAGGCTTTTTTTATCTATTTCTATCGCTTTTTGCTCTTTTAGTGCGTTTGCGATCTCATCTTTTGTGATAGAGCCAAATAGCGCGCCGTTTGCGCCAATTTGTTTTTGAATATTTATAGAAGTGCTTTTTAATAAATTCGCTAAACTTTGCGTCTTTTCAATCTCTTCTTCAATGCGCGCCGCCTCTTTTTTCTTATTGGCTTCGTATTGTCTTAAAACCTCGGTTGTAGCGGCTTTTGCATAACCTTTTCCGATTAAAAAATTATTGCCGTAGCCGTCTTTTACCTCTTTTATCTCCCCTGCTTTTCCAAGAGATTTAACATCTTTTATCAATAAAACTTTCACAAATTTCTCCTTAGAATATCTAAATTTCTGCGCAACTACTCACACGGAAATTTCATAAATTTAAATTTTTCTTCCGTTTTTTCCAGCAATAATAAATCGCAAAGCGTTTAATTTTATAAAGCCCTCCGCATCTTTTTGATTATAAACTTCATCTTCTTCAAACGTTGAAAAATCCGTATTAAACAAGCTATCATTTGCACTTTCGCGACCTAAAATTATCACATTTCCTTTATAAAGCTCTAATCTTACCTTTCCATTTACATGAATTTGAGATCTATCAATTAAAGCTTGAAGCATTTCGCGCTCAGGACTAAACCAAAAACCATTATAAATAAGCTCAGCATATTTTGGCATTAGCTCATCTTTTAGGTGTGCTGCGCCGCGATCTAGCGTTAAACTCTCGATTGCGCGATGTGCTTTTAGCATGATTGTCCCACCTGGAGTCTCATAGCAACCTCTGCTTTTCATGCCAACATAGCGATTCTCTACGATATCTAGCCGTCCAATGCCGTGTTTTGCGCCTAATTCGTTTAGTTTAATTAAAATTTGTGCTGGGCTCAAATTTGCACCATTTATAGCAACTGGATCGCCATTTTTATACTCTATTTCTACAATTTCGCTCTCATTTGGAGCATCTTTTAGCGAATTGCACCAACGCCACATATCGCTTTCTGGCGCGCACGCTGGATCTTCTAGCACTAAACCTTCATACGAAATATGAAGTAAATTTGCATCCATTGAATACGGAGATTTACCCTTTTTCTTTGTGATATCAATACCATTTCTTTCTGCGAATGCAAGAAGTTTTTCACGAGAATTCAGATCCCATTCGCGCCATGGAGCTATGATTTTGATGTTTGGATTTAGTGCATAAGCACCAAGCTCAAATCGCACTTGATCGTTGCCTTTGCCTGTCGCGCCATGAGAGATGGCATCAGCACCAGTTTGATTAGCAATTTGCACCAAATATTTTGTGATTAGCGGTCTAGCAATAGATGTACCCAAAAGGTATTCGCCCTCATAAATAGCGTTTGCGCGAAACATCGGAAAAACATAATCGCGCACAAATTCTTCGCGCAAATCCAATGCAAAAATATTATCTTTTTTGATACCAAGTTTTAATGCTTTTTCTTTTATAGGGGTAAGATCTTCATTTTGTCCAATATCGGCCGTAAATGTTACAACCTCACAACCATAATTATCCCCAAGCCATTTTAAAATAATACTCGTATCTA
>CAUTSW010000013.1:0-24791 GCA_963541085.1 uncultured Campylobacter sp. | reverse complement strand
TTATCATGGGTTTTGGCTTTGTTTTTGGCGCGCTGAGTCTATTTTTAGTGATTTTAATTGCAGGGAGTGAAAGCCGAGTAATGATAATTTTAGCAGGTATTGTAATTTCGGCATTTTTTACCGCGCTAATTTCGCTTTTAAAATACATAGCCGATCCGCAAGATACACTACCTGCGATCACTTATTGGCTTTTAGGCTCACTAAGCGTCTCAAATTTGGGCGGACTTGGCGTGTGCGTATGCGGGATAACGCTTGGTAGTGCGGTGATTTTCTATCATCGTTGGAGACACAATATTTTAATGCTAGATGACGCAGAAGCAAAAAGTCTAGGCGTTAATATCAAGGTTTTAAGGCTCATTTTACTGGCGGCTTGTACTTTAATTGTCGCGTGTGCGGTGAGTTTTTGCGGGATTATTGGCTGGGTTGGGCTTGTCGTTCCGCATATTGCTAGGTTGATTGTGGGTGCAAACAGCGCGCGAGTGATACCTTTTAACATGTTTGTAGGCGCGATTTTTATGATTTTCATAGATACTATTGCGCGATCAATTTCTGGCGCGGAACTGCCTATTTCGGTGCTTAGCGCGATTGTCGGTGCGCCGTTTTTTATATTTATTTTGCGAAGAGCAAAGGGGTTTAATTTATGAGCGAAATTACAAGTGCGATTTGCGTGCAGGGTCTAAAATTTAGCCGAGATGGGAGCGAATTTTACGGCGGCGGCGGGCTAAATTTTGAGCTAAAATTTGGCGAAATTTTGGCTGTTTTGGGACAAAATGGAGTTGGAAAAACTACGCTTTTAAATTTGTGCCTTGGAAATTTGCGTCCGCGCGATGGAAAAATAGAAATTTTAGGCAAAAATGTGGCAAAAATGAGCACAAAAGAGCTTTTTAACATCGTCTCTTATGTCCCACAAGCGAAAAATTATGGGCTTAGTTTAAGCGTGATAGAGATGGTGCTTTTGGGGCTAAATTTGTGTGTCGCGCATACGCCAAAACGCGAACATATCGAACGTGCGCAGAGAATTTTAGATGAGCTTGAAATAGGGCATTTGCGTGATAAAATTTGCTCTAGATTAAGCGGTGGCGAGCTTCAAATGGTGATTTTTGCGCGTTCGCTTGTAAAAGATCCGCGCATTGTGGTTTTAGATGAGCCCGAATCAAATTTGGATTTTAAAAATCAAGTCAAAATCATGGAAATTTTGCGCCGTTTGCAAGATGAAGGACGCGCGATTTTGCTTAATACTCACTATCCGCAAAATGCGTTTAGGCTTGGTGCAAATGCGCTGTTTTTATCGCGCGCGGGCTATGATTTTGGCTCAAAATCGCTAATAAATGCGAAAAATTTAAGTAAATATTTTGAGGTTAGCGCGGATTTTTTTGGCGAAATTGCTTGAAAATTTGGCGCAAATTTGAGAAATAAGCTAGAAATTTAAAAGTACAAAAAGCGAATAAATTTGCTATTTTGACGCGGCAAAGTTGCCAATAAATCTGCATTTAAGTCATCACAGACGATGCTAAATTTAATGGAAAAATTTAGATACTACGTCTAAATTGCATAAGAAATTTGCTCAAATTGGCGATGAAAATCAAAGGCAATTACAGCGTAAATTTGGACAATTTTGCAAATAATCAAGCAAATTTTTATCCACAATTAGTGCTTTTAAATTTTTGGCAAATTTACGCGATAATCTTTAAACCGATTTTTTTGTTGCAACGTTTTAAATTTGGCTCAAGATAAAGCTGATTGTCTATTATTAATTTTGGTAGTTTGCATTTAATGTAATCGCTAAACATTTTAAATAAACCAATATGATGGGTGAAGCTTTTGCATTAGCAAATCAAACAAATATAGGCGCATTTTTATCTGCTTTGCACCTACTCGGAGTAAAATTTCGCAAGTAGCCATAAACAAATAGCGTATTAAATTTCAAAAATAATATAGAAAAATTTAACTCAATGAAAGCGGATTTTTATCGCTAGTAATTTAATATTTGAGTTTTTTGATATTTAATGTGACAAAGCTTTACAACCTATCAATAAGCTTTTATAAATCGTGGAATTTTTAGTTTATTTCGCTTATTTCACACTTATCGCGTGGCATCTTTTTTCATACATCAATGAACATTTCGCGCCATTGTTTTGCCTAAAATAGCTCATTTATTAGTCTTTTTTTTGATAAATTCTGCCTATTTTAGTAATCTTTTTCGTCTTTAAATTTTCACAAAAATATTTCAAAATTACTCTAAATTTCGCTTTAGAAAATATATATTTGCCATAGTAAATAAAACTCTTTTGATTGTGTTTTGAACTCAGCTTTATTGCGCAAATTTAAATTCCAAAAATCACGCTAAATTTTTAGCCAAAGCCAAATTTATGCGGATCGTTTTGTGCTCTTTATCTAATCTTGCAAGCTTTTTTGCTTATTGTGCGAAGGTAAAAACGAATAAATTCGCGCTTAAAATTTGCCAATTTTCTTTTGCGACTTCAAAAGTTAGATGAAAGCAAATTTTCCACACGATTTTTGAAATTTTATTTGTAAATTTGATTTCATAAAAATTCACGCCAAATCCCGCAAAAACCGCCATAAATTAGACTAAATTTCTAAAATTTCACGCCAAATTCGCTCGCAAACCACATAAACGCAAACAACATTGCGCTGCCTTTTGGTTTTTGCTCATCGTAGATAAACTCGCGCACCTTTTCAAGTGGCAATAAATAAGGCTCAATGCACTCATCGCCCTCGCCACCACCCGCGCTAATACGCATACTCTCATCAATTTGCGCGTAATAAAGGTGCTGTTTGCTTGCGCCAAAACCAAGCGCGCCAAATGATGAGGTAATTTTTTTTAGTGACTTGACGCGATAACCTAGCTCTTCTTCAACCTCTTCGATTGCGATTTGTTCGTTTGATTTGTTTTTGTCTAAAATCCCTGCGCAAAGCTCGTAGCTAACGCCCATTTCGGCGTAGTTTTCGCCAAATTTATGCTCGTGAAACCAAAGGCTTGGCCGAAACTGCTTTACAAGCACAAACGCGCGAAATTCTGTGTGAAAAAGCAAAATCCCAACGCTATCGTGCACCTCAATACAGTCCCATTTATGCGTCATTCCATCGCGCTCAAAGAGTATCGAAAATGGCTTTATAAAATTTGATTCGCCCATCGGCACGACACGCAAATTTGTCAAATTTGTCAAATTTGTCAAATTTTGTTTTATAAAAGTATCCATGTCGCAAGTCCTAAAAAGCTAAAAAAGCCGATAATATCGGTCGCGGTTGTCAAAAGCACAGATGAGCCGATAGCAGGATCGATTTTTAATTTTTTCAGAGTTAGCGGGATAACTGCGCCAAAGATACCAGAGCACGATAAATTTATCATCATCGCAGCCGCGATTACTACGCCTAAAAGTGGCATATTAAACCAAAAATAGGCAATTATTCCCATCGCCACGGCAAAAAACGTGCCATTTATCATGGCGATTTTTAGTTCGCGCACGATTACGCTTTTGGCGTCTTTAAACTCAATTTCACCAAGGGCTAGGCGACGCACGGTGACGGTGAGCGCTTGCGTGCCTGTGTTTCCGCCCATCGATGCGACAATAGGCATTAATACAGCTAGGGCGACGTATTGTTGAATGGTGGTATCAAAAAGAGCGATGATAAATGACGAAAGTAGTGCAGTAACCAAATTTACCCCAAGCCAAATTCCGCGCGCGCGACCAGCTTTTATAATACTATCATCTTCTGCTTCTGCTTCGTCATTTACGCCAGCTAGATGGTAAATTTGCTCTGTGGCACTCTCTGTTATAAAATCATGAATATCATCTGTCGTAATACGTCCTATCAAAATCCCATTTTCATCTACAATTCCTACTGAGCCTAAATCAAATTCTTGCACCAGTTGCGCGACATCTTCGATATCATCATTTGCATGCGCAAAATGGGGACGAAACTCGTCGCTGTCGTGAATTTTTAGCAGCTCACTCAAGCTTTTGCGAAAATCCCAAACAATGAGCTCATGCAAAGGCACGGCATATATCAAATGCCCTGTATCATCGACGATAAAAAGGTGAAATATATTTTCGATTTCGTCTTCTGCTTTTAGTTTTTTTAATTTATCGATTACGTCTGCTAATTTTTCGCTCAAATTTGCGCTAAAAAGTTCTGTTTGCATATACGCACCCGCGCTATTTTCAGCGTAGCGTGAGATTGTTAGAATATCTTGTTTATCATCATCGTCTAGCTCATTTAAAAGCTCTTTTGCCTTGTTTTCATCAATATCGTCGATTTTATCGATAATCTCTGCTTGATCGTCGCTCTCTAACTCTTCGATCGCTTCTACGATTTTATCTGTTGGGAGATTTTCGATGACATCTTTTAGCATATAATCTGGCATCTCAATCGCCGCGTCGCCTAGGCTTTGCGGGTCTAGTTTGTTAAGATAATTTTCGTATTCATCTTCGTCATGTTTTTTGAGTGTTTTTAGGTGTTCTGTTACACTTACTGCGCTTAGTTCTTCTTCATCATTAATATGAAGATCAAGAGAGGCTTTTGCTAGTTCTAATTCTGTGTTTTTATCCATTTTGCCATCCTTATTTATACGAAAATTTAGCCTTTTTAAAGATCTTGTAAATTTGGATAATCTTGAAAAATTAGCTGTGATGTTGCGTTGTTGTCCATTATCTGCTGAATTTGCGCATTTGCGCTCTTTACAAGTGCGTCAAACTCTTTTTGTTCGGTTGTTTTTTCAATCTTTTTTTCTATATGAACAGCTTTTTCAAAATCCATCGCGACATTGTTTTTATAAAGTCCCATATGTAGATGCGGACCACTTGAAAGCCCAGTAGTGCCCACATAGCCTATTATTTGACCTTGCTTTATGCTCTGTCCTCTTTTTATTCCTGAGGCGTAGCCTTTCATGTGTGCATAAAGCGTCTTGTAGCCGCCTATATGTTTTATTTCGATTGTGTTACCATAGCCGTTTTGTCTGCCAACAGATAGCACTACGCCATCTCCTGCTGCGCGAATTTGAGTGCCTACAGGCGAGCGATAATCAGTGCCTAAATGTGCACGATAACGGCGCAAAATCGGATGAAAACGCTTGAGTGTAAATTTGGAGCTAACCTGCGCGCCAGGGATTGGCAATGCAAATAAAAATTGCTTTAAAACCTCTTGCCCGTTTTCATCAAAAAAATTATCGTTGAAAAAATATCTATAAAATTTTTTGCCATTTTCCTCTATCATTGCAGAATTTATCTGCGGTTGTGAGTACGGGCGGGCGTGACGAATTTTTTGCGTGTAGGTTATGACTAGCCTATCGCCTTTTTTTAATCCTTTAAAATTTACGCCATTTTTAAACACGGCTAAAAAAGCGTTTGCAAGAGCATTGTTGCCTGTGTTGTAGGCTATATCTAGCGTGGGATTTTTGTTTATTTCTATATTTAATACGTCGGTTTTTGTTGTGTAGTTTATAGGAATAAAATCTAGCGACCACTTTTTTTGCTTTGTCTGTTTGATTATCATCGCCATCTCTTCGCTAATTGGGACGAAAAATTGTAAAGGATGATCGCTATTATTAAAAAGAACTTGAAATTTAGTCCCAGCTTTTATTTCAGCGGCTAATTCTTTATCATCATCGCTTAAATTGTTATATACCGAAAGTGGGATTTTGTGAAATTCTAAGAAATTTGATAAAAAGACGCCCTTTGGCCACTCAAATTCTTCAATATAACTAGCAAAAAGCCAAATTTGCATAGAAAAAATAAGAAATATCTGTTTTAACATCTGCTACCTTGCAAGAAAAATAAGGTCGCATTTTACTTAAAGATATCTAATATTTCGTTAAAACGCTCAAATTTAGATATAATCGGCACTTTTAAAAATTACCAAATTTTAGGAGAATTTCATGAGAATTTTGGCTACTTTTTTGCTCTTTTTATCGATGAGCTTTGGCTTTGAGATGCCACAGGTTAGGGGCATTTTATTTGATGTAAAAGATGGCGGCGCACGTATTGAAAATAGTGATAAAATCGTGCTTGGAAGTTCTGGCGTTGTAATAAGAAATTTTAAAAATGGTGAGAGTTCAATCATCGCTCGAGCTGTTGTTACACAAAAAAATGGCGCATATGCAAATGTGCGCTTTGAAGTGTTTGAAAATTTAGCACAAGATGCCTTGCCGATCCCTGGAGTAATGCCTAAAAATGGCGATACAATTATTTTAAACTACCTCTATTCACGCGCTGTTATCGTCGCGCCAAACGAGAGCGTTTATAAGCAAGTTATAGAACATTTTAAAAATATAACTTTTATTAGCCCAGATGTTGCAGCAGCTTATCTTGCAGATATTCACAGCCCAAGCCCAAATCGCACAGATTTTCGCAATATTTGCTATCAAAATGCGGCTGGTTTGATATTTATTGCGTTTGATGGGGAGGGTGTTTTTGCAGATTGTGGAAGTTTTAAAACACTTCATTCTTTTAAAAGCGGCAAAGTTTCAGGCTATATGCGCCCATTTTATTCAAATGTTCGTAAAATTTCAGAGCATTTTTGGGATATCAACGACGGACAAATCGGAAATTACGAGAAATATTATAGAAAGTTAATCAAACAAAATGAAGGCGAATGACGAGAAATTTTTTAAGAATTTACTAGGCGAAGAGAATGCTTATTTTGACGAGGCACACCGCATTGCTTATTGCTATGATGCCACGCGCAAGAGATTTAAGCCAGATGGCGTCTTGTATCCGCGTGATGAAAATGATGTAAGTCAAATTTTAAAATATTGCAACGAAAATAAGATTATCATCGTTCCGCGTGGGGCAGGGAGTGGCTTTACGGGCGGGGCTTTAGCGCATGAAGGTGGGCTTATAGTTTCGTTTGAAAAGCATATGAATAAAATTTTAGAGATTGATGAACAAAATATGGTCGCCGTTGTAGAGCCAGCTTGTATCAATATTAAACTTCAAGAAGCAGTCGCTAAAAAAGGGCTTTTCTACCCGCCAGATCCTGCTAGTCAAAACTACTCTACAATCGGCGGTAATGTTAGCGAAAATGCAGGCGGCATGAGAGCTGCAAAATATGGTATAACAAAAGATTATGTTATGGCGTTGCGCGCTGTGTTGCCAAATGGCGATATTATCCGCGCAGGAAAACGCACGATAAAAGATGTCGCTGGATTTAATTTGGCAGGGATTTTAATAGCAAGCGAGGGAAATTTGGCGTTGATTACGCAAATTACGCTAAAACTTTTACCAAAGCCGAAATTTAAACGCACAGCTTATGGTGTTTTTACCTCAATTAATGATGCGATGAACGCTGTTTATAAGGCCTTTTTAGCGGGAATTGTGCCTGTGTCGATGGAGTTTTTGGATAATCTTAGTATTCGCGCTGTTGAGAATAAATTTCACAAAGGTTTACCAATAGATGCAGGTGCGATACTCATCACAGATGTCGATGGTAGCGTCGAAAATGCCTTAGAAAACGATCTAAAAGCGATTGAAAAAGTATTTAAAGAAAATGGCGCGATAGAGTATAAAACAGCCGCAAACGAGCATGAGAGTGCTGAAATTTGGTTTGCTAGGCGAAATTGTTCGCAAGCGATTACTTGTTATGGGACCCTAAAATTAAACGAAGATATCACAGTTCCGCGCTCAAAACTGCCTGATCTTCTTAAAAAAATCGCCGAAATTTCGGCTAAATTTAATGTTACGACGCCTTGTTTTGGGCATACAGGAGATGGCAATGTGCATACAAATGTGATGGTTGATAAAAATGATCCAGATGCTATAAAGCGTGGTTATCAAGCAATTGAAGAGATTTTTAAGGCTACGATTGAGCTTGAGGGGACCCTTAGTGGAGAGCACGGCATCGGTATCGCAAAAGCACCGTTTATGCACCTTGCATTTAGTGATGCGGAGATGGGAATTTTTCGCGAAATAAAAAAGGCGTTTGATCCAAATAATATTTTGAATCCACACAAAATGGGGCTTTAAACACCCTTTTAATAATCTTTTTTAAAGGAAAAAAAATGAAAAAATTTAGAAGTTTTGCTACGAGTTTGACAACGGCGACTTTTATCATCGTCGGCATTAGCGGTGTGATGCTGTTTTTTAATATGAAAAGTTTGGGCGCAAAGCTCATTCATGAATACATTGGACTTGCTATGATGGCGGTTTGCGTGATGCATATTGTGGCTAATTTTGGCTCATTTAAAGGCTATTTGCGTGGCGTGAAATTTGCTTCGATTGTTTTGATTGTGGCGCTTTGCGTGGGTGCTGGTGTGATGATAAATTTAAATGATAAAAGTGGTGGAAAACCTCCTATAAAAGAGATCGCCAAGGCATTAAGCGCGAAAACTCCAGCGCAAATTTGCGAATTTACCAATAGAGATTGCGCCAAAATCGACGCACTTATTGCGCAAAAAAATGCAAATAAAAACGCTAGTTTAAAAGAGATTTCTGCGCAAACTCAGCTTAGCGAAACAAAGCTTTTAAACGCGATTTTTAAAAGTGAAAAGTAAATTTAAATTTTACAAAACAGCTTAAATTTGCCAAATTTAAAAACTAATCATTGCTGATTAATGTGATATTTTTATCGCAAATAAATTTGGTAAATTGAATTAAATCTTTAACGTGCGCGCGTTAAAGATAAAAACACAAATAAAAGTAATCAAATATCGCAAAAGTTTAGCAAATAAGTGTTGATAAAAGTGCTAAATTTGTCTATTTTTGCGCGGTTGTATATGAGTAAAGTGATAAAAAATTTATATGAAAAATGCACCCTTGTTATCAAATATTTTTGTTTTCTTTTAGCTTGGAAAATTTGGGCATAAATTAAATAAAATTATCAAAAATTTGATCGCTTTACTTAAAATACAAAAAACCAAATCTCAGCGCAAATCTAGCTAAAAATTAAGCTTTGGCGCAATTTTAATTCAAGTTAAAAAGCCATTAATCCAAATTTTTTGTAAAAATTGGTAACGCTAAAATTTCAAAATCTGCACTTTTAAAGCTATGTAAAAACCTCAAAATTTCGCGCGCTTCATCTTTGCTCACAAAAATTTGAAATTTCGCGCCATTTTGTGTAAATTCGGTCTTAAAATTTATCTTATCCAAAAAATTTGGCCCGCAAAAATTTGTATTTAAAAAGTGTTCTAATCTCGCAACTAGCGCAAACGGCGCAAAAATTTGCATTTCATCTTTTTGCTTAAATAGCTTAAAACCAAGCGCATTTTTACACTCATTAACGCACAAATTTGCGCTTGACGAATAGGCGCGAACAAGCCCGCCCACGCCTAGCTTTATCCCGCCAAAATATCGCACCACCAAGCAACAAATTTCCACCGCGCAAACCCCTCTTAACACTGCTAAAATAGGCGCAGCAGAGCTTCCTTTTGGTTCGCCATCATCGCTTAAATTTTCCACAATTTGCCCAAATTTATTTACGCTTCGATATGCCCAAACGATGTGTGCAGCTTTTGGATTTTCGTCGCGAAGTTGTTTTAAAAGTCTTTGAAATTCGCAAAATGGCGCAAAATAGGCGATAAATTTTGATTTGTTGATTGTTTGCGTGGCTGTAAAAATCTGTGAAATTGTCTGCAAATTTGCCCCTTTTTAGCTATTTTTTGTGCTAAATCTTATATAATCGGTGCTAAATTTTTTCTAAAAAAAGGGGATAAAATGTTGCAAACTTGCCTATTTCCAGCAGCGGGCTATGGCACTAGATTTTTACCGGCGACAAAATCGCTTCCAAAAGAGATGTTGCCGATTTTGACAAAACCACTTATTCACTATGGTGTTGATGAGGCGCGCGAAGCTGGTATGAGTAATATGGCGTTTGTTACAGGGCGCGGAAAACGCGCTTTGGAGGATTATTTTGACATTTCGTATGAGTTAGAAGATCAAATTTCTGGCACGAATAAAGAGAATTTGCTTGCAGAAATTCGCGATTTAATGGCTAGTTGCACCTTTACTTTTACGCGTCAAAATACGATGCGCGGGCTAGGCGATGCGATAAACAAAGGCAAAATGCTAGTCGGAGACGAGGCGTTTGGCGTGATTTTGGCTGATGATTTGTGCGTAAATGAAGACGGCATTGGCGTGATGGCGCAGATGAGGGATATTTATGAGAAGTATCGTTGTTCAATTGTTGCTGTAATGGAGGTCGAAAAAGAGCAAATTTCAAATTATGGCGTCATTGAGGGCAAAGAGATAGGCGATGGCTTAATTATGGTAAATAATATGGTTGAAAAGCCAAATCCACAAGACGCGCCATCAAATTTGGCAATTATTGGGCGATACATTTTAACTCCACAAATTTTTAATTTTTTAGATCGCACTGCGCCTGGCAAAAATGGTGAAATCCAAATCACAGACGCGCTTTTGAGACAAGCGCAAGATAATATTGTTATCGCTTATAAATTTAAAGGGCGCAGATTTGATTGCGGGTCTATAAATGGCTTTGTTGAGGCGACAAACTATTTTTATGGATTGGAAGATGGTAAGAAATGAGCTTAAATTTCCAAAGGTAAATTTGGCGCAGATTGCGCAGTATGAAAAACGCATAAACGACGAAGCTTTAAGCGGTGAGATAGGCTATTATTTTTTGCCACAGCTTGGCGAGAGTGTCATTTGTGAGACGCAAGAGTTTTTAAACGGCAAAAAATTTAATGAAATTTTGATTGTCGGTATTGGCGGGAGTTCGCTTGGCGTGCGCGCGATGTTTGAGATGCTTAGTGCTAAAAAAAGTGCGCTTGGTGTCCATTTTTTGGATAATCTTGATGCGTTTTCATATATAAATTCTACGGCAAATTTGGATAAAAACAAGACGCTTTTTATTATCTCATCAAAATCAGGCTCAACCATCGAGACAATAAGTCTTTTTAAATGCGTGATAAAAGAGTTTGAAATTTCGGATTTTAGTTCGAATTTTATTTTTATTACAGATGAAAACTCTGTTTTACAAAAATTTGCTCAAAATTTGGGCGCAAAAGTGATAAATATCCCGCAAAATGTCGGCGGTAGATTTAGTGTTTTAAGCGCGGTCGGGCTTGTTCCACTTGTTGCTTGCGGGTATGATGTGCGCTCACTTTTGCGCGGAGCGAGTGATTGTAAGATGAAATTTTTTGATGGCAAAGATAGCAAAAATGATGAAATTTGGCAAAAAGCTTATCACTACGCCACTCACCGCACCGCAAAAATAAATGTCGTGTTTAGCTATTGTGATAGGTTGCATAAATTTAATGATTGGTATGTGCAGCTTTGGGCGGAGAGTCTTGGTAAAAAGCGAGATTATAAACGCGTCGGGCTCACGCCTGTGGGGCTTATCGGTAGCACAGATCAGCACTCATTTTTACAGCTTATCGTTGATGGGCCAAAAGATAAAACAATCACGTTTATAAAGGTGAAAAATCACGGCAAAAACGTCAAAATCCCACCGCTAAATTTGGATTTTTTGCAAGATACAAACTACACAAACGGATTTAGCCTAAATGAAGTGATAAATCATCAATGCGATGCGACTATGAAAGTGCTTCAAAATGAGGGGCTTAGTGTTGATTTGATTGAGATTGATGAGCTTGATGAATACAGCGTTGGATTTTTGCTCTATTATTATGAGCTTTTAACTAGCTTTACAGGCTCGATGCTTGGGATAAATACATATAATCAGCCAGGCGTTGAGATTGGTAAACTTATCTTAAAAACGACACTTAGCAATCTATAATTAGTGTCAAATTTCGCCTAAATTTCGCCTATTTTTAGGCGAAATTCGGTGCTAAATTTAAGCTTTTTTTCGTAAAATAGCACCTTCGTAAGGAGCAAAAATGTGCTATACGAAAAAAGATCTTTTAGGAACTAGAAATTTAAGTAAAGATGAAATTTTATACTTCATCGAACGTGCAAAAGAGTTTAAAATATTAAATTCCAAGCCAGTCAAAAAATCCTCAAATTTACTTGGCAAAAGTGTCATTAATGCATTTTTTGAAAATTCAACCAGAACGCGAATTTCATTTGAAACAGCCCAAAAGCGTTTAGGCGCAGATTCAATAAATTTTGTCGCTTCTCAAAGCTCTACCGCAAAAGGCGAAACTCTAATCGATACCATACATAATTTAGAGGCGATGAAAACGGATTTTTTCGTCGTGCGTCATAGTGCTAGTGGAAGTGTAAATTTCATCGCGCAAAACACAAATGCAAGCGTCATAAACGCAGGAGATGGCACAAACGAGCATCCAACACAAGCACTTTTAGATATTTTCACCATCATGCAACATCGCGAAATTTTAAACAAAATCGGCGCGGATTTATCAGGATTAAACATATCTATTATCGGCGATATTGACCACTCACGTGTTGCGCGTAGCGATATATGGGCTATGCAAAAATTAGGCGCAAATTTGACGCTGTTTGGCCCACCACAAATGATGCCACGCCGCGCGGATGCTTTTAATTGCAAAATCGCGCAAAATATCGATGAAGCCGTGCATAAAGCCGATGTAATCATAATGCTACGAATTCAATTAGAGCGCATGAATGGTGAAGTGCCGTTTCCAAGCAAAGGCGAATATATGAAATTTTTTGGCTTAAATAAAGAGCGCATAAAACTAGCCAATAATCCCATTATATTGCACCCAGGTCCGATAAATCGCGGTGTGGAGCTTAGCTCAGAGGTGGCTGATAGTGAGTGTTCGCTTGTGTTAAATCAGGTCGAAAATGGCGTAGCGATCCGCATGGCTGTGCTTAGTGTTTTAAATGAAAATAGGAAAAATTTATGAGTATATTGATAAAAAATGGTTTAGTTGTAAATCACGATGAAATTTTCAAAGCAGATGTTTTAATAAAAGATGACAAAATCGCCCAAATTTCGCCTGAAATTTGCACTGATAATGTTGATGAGGTCATTGATGCTAATGATAAGCTGATTTTTCCGGGGCTAATCGATATGCACGTGCATTTTAGAGATCCTGGATTTGAGTATAAAGATGATATCGAAACCGGCTCAAAATGCGCCGTTGCGGGCGGTGTTACGACTGCGCTTCCGATGGCAAATACCAATCCTGTAAATGATAGCCCGCTAATTACCCGCGCAATGATAGAAAAAGCTAACAAATTTAAATTAATCGATTTGCTTCCAATAGGCGCGATTACAAAGGGCTTTGGCGGAGAGGGGCTCACACCGATGGGCTCTATGTTACAAGCGGGCGCGGTCGCATTTAGCGATGATGGCAGACCGGTGACTTCTAGCGAAGTGATGAAAGTCGCGCTTGAATACGCAAAACATTTTGGTTCGTTTATCATTAGCCATTGCGAGGATTGTTCGCTTTGTCCAAATGGCGTGATGCACGAGGGCAAGGTTTCGGCGATTTTAGGGCTTAGCGGTATGCCACGCGAAAAAGAGGAGATTATGACTAGTCGCGATCTGCTTTTAGCAAAGCTAACCGGCGCGCACATTCACATCGCGCATGTAAGTTCTGAGTGGTCGCTAAAGCTCATCAAAATGGCAAAATCGCAGGGTGTAAATGTGACGTGCGAGGTGACGCCACACCATTTTAGCTTTACTGATGAGTGTTTGATGGATTATGATACAAATTTTAAAATGTCTCCGCCATTGCGCGAGCAAAGCGATAAATTAGCCATTCGCGACGCGCTAAAATCTGGTCTAATCGACGTTATCGCCACCGATCACGCCCCGCACCATAGCGATGAGAAATTTGTTGAGTTTAATAAGGCTCCGTTTGGGATTTTGGGTCTTGCTACGCTTGTTCCGCTGACGCTTTCGCTGATTAAAGAGCGCGTTATTTCGCTTACGGATATGGCGCGACTTTGCTCTTTTGCCCCAGCGCGAATACTAAATTTAAGTGATAAAAAGGGAAAAATCGCAGAGGGATTTTTGGCTGATATTGCGATAATTGATCCAAATTTAGAGTATGTTTATAACGATGCGCTGAATTTTTCAAAATCGCGCAACTCGCCACTTTTTGGCAAAAAACTTCACGGGGCGAATATTTTGACAATAAAAAGCGGACGCATTGTCTATAAATTTGGCAAAATTTTGCTCCCTTAAAAGATAAATTTCACAAATCGCTTTGATTTGTGAAATTATTTATATTTGTTGATAAAATGCATTTTTAATATAAATTTGCTCTAGTGGTTTGCCTTCTAAAAATGAATATGTAAATGAAAATAAAATTATTTCAAATTTTATCAGATTTTCACTATTTCAGGTCTTATAAGCTTTAGAATACTTTAAATCAATGGATATTCAAATAGAAAAAATTTATCCTACATATTCAAAATGACGGCTATTTTCAAGATAAAAATGAAATTTGGAGTGATGATTTTAGCGATACGCAAATCCCAAAAGATACTTTCAAAAAGAAAGTTAGGCGATTTTTTAGTTTGGATAAATTTAGTTTAAGATGAGTATCTCAAAGAGTAAAAACTTGTTGAAATTGAGAAATTTGCTTTAATTGAGCCATTTTAAATTTAGTGCATTTTATCCGCGCTTTGTTTTTAAGCGTACTTCAATGCTAGATTAATGCGATATTCATTTAAACTCACGAATATAAAATCAAATTTTCACAAATCTCTAAATAGACTTACTTAAATTTTTGCGTAAATTTTTATCTAATTAAAGTGTTATAGCAAAAAAGTCGGGCAGCGTTATGATTTTTGGTGTGTGATTAGCTAGATTTGCCAAATCTTATGGCAATACAATGACTAATGGCGCAAATTTGCAAAATTTAATCGTAAATCCGCAAACAGTTTTATTGAAAGAATTACATTTCCAATTAAAGATCACGCATCAAATTTGATTGTTTTGGCGGACACACAATCTCAAATTACCTCGCAAAATATATCAATTCGCCAAAGCAGAGATTAATAATGCAATTGCAGTACTTGGCACGGCTTTGACGATTGGATCTTGCTGATATGGTAGTTTCTGGGCGCATAGAAGAGCTAGAAAATTTATACGCAAACGCGCATGGGTTATCCAAAAATAGCTAGCGATTTTGATCTAAACCGTGCAAATGCGCTAGATTTTCGCCAAATTTCCACGTTTTTCGCGCATTTAAAATCCGCTCTTTATCTATATCACAAAGTAAAATTCCCTCTTCGTTTCGCAATCTATCGTCAATTTCGCCGCTTGGACCCACGATAAAACTATCGCCGTAAAATTCGCTAGAAATGCTAAATTTCGCCCGTCCTACGCGGTTTGCGCGCAAAATATAACAGTGATTTAAAAACGCGCGAATTTCTAGTAGCTTCTCCCAACGCCCATTTGAGCTAAAAGTAGATGCGCTAGGCACAAGCACAACATCAACTTTTTCGCGCAAAATTTGTTCCCAAAATAGATCAAAATGCGCCTCAAAGCCAAAAATCACGCCAAATTTTAGCTTCTTATGCGTAAAAATCGGTATCTTGACACTCGCACACGAATTTGCAAAAAAGCCACGCTCATCCCAGTGATCGTAATTTATCAGTAAATTTTGCTCATAAAATTTAGTCTGAATAGGGTCAAAAATCGCGCATGTTTTGATAAAACCATCTTTTTTTGGCAAGATAATTGGCGCGATTATCGTTATCCCATATTTGCGCGCAAGTTCGCTCATGAGTGCTTTTTTGTGTGAAATTTGCTCGTTTATCATCGCGCGCGGCATCTCTTTTAGCTCGGTAAAAAAGCTATTTAGCACATATTCGCCAAGCAAAGCAAGGCTTGCATTTTTGTCTTTTAAAACACGCAAATAATAGTCAATCCGCGCCTCGCTCATCGAAAGAGTTGGCAGCTGAAGCGCGGCGATTCTACTCATAATCGCGCCCGTTTTCGTCTAAAAATTCACCAGAATTCAAGCTAGAATCGGCATTTGCCTCATCTAAATTATCAAAATTTCCCGCTTGCATTTGTGAAATTTCTAGCTTTGCGTTTTGTAAAATTTGTGTCGCTTCGTTTATTAAATTTATACCGTTTTTATAGAGCTCAACACTCTCTTTTAGGCTTATTTCATCGCTTTTAAGTCGTTCTAAAAGCTCATCTATCGTCTTTAATTTTGTCTCAAATTTATCCATTGCAGTGCCCTTTTTATGTGAAAATCAAATTTATCCAGCTCAACTAAAAATGCGTCGTGCCCATAATCGCTATCTATATTTAGGTACTCGCACATCGCCCCGCGCCCCAAATCGCGCATTGTATCAAACATCTGACGCATCAAATTTGGCGGAAATAGTGCGTCGCCATCAAATGAGATGAGTGTTAGCCTTGCGCGAATTTGGCTCATCGCGTCTTTTAGGCTATCAAAATGTCTCGTGCAATCAAAAGCGTTCATCATTTTTGCGGTGTATAAATAGCAAAGCGGATCGAAACGTTTGGCAAAATTGTTGCCGTTATACTCTAAATATCGCTCCACTTCAAATCGCCCATCAAGCTCATAAAGTCCGTCTGTTGCGACGTAGTTGCGACCAAATTTCATATCCATTGATGCAGGACTTAAAAAGCTAACATGCCCAGCCATTCGACCTAAAACTAGCCCTAAAAGCGGAATTTGTGCCATTTTTTCTTTGTCGTATTCGCCGTTTTTGAAATTTGGATCGTTTAAAATGCCATAAATCGCGATTTTATTAAACGCAATCGCCCAAGGTGGTGTAGCGTAAGCGGAGGCTAAAATCACGATACGATCACTGAAATTTGGATACTCAATCGCCACACAAAGTGCTTGCATCCCGCCTAGTGAGCCCCCGATTACAGCGTGGGCTTTTGTTATGCCAAGATGTTTAAATAGTCTCATTTGCGCTTTTACTACATCGCTGATGACGACTACTGGAAATTTGAGCCGGTATTCGCGCCCTTTTGTATCATCCATATCTAACGGGCAGGTTGAGCCAAATGGAGAGGCTAGGATATTGACACAGATTACATAAAATTTGGTCGTATCTATTGCTTTGCCATCGCCTATCATGCCATCCCACCAGCCAGCTTTTGTGTCGTTTTCGTAGCGCCCTGCTGCGTGATGGGAGCCAGTTAGTGCGTGAAATACGACGACGACGTTGCTTTTATCGGCGTTTAGTTTGCCGTATGTCTCATAAACCAGCCTAAATTTTGTGAGAATCCGACCGCTTTCTAAATGGAGCGGTTCGTTAAATTCTTGTGTAAAGGTGTGAATATCCACTAATTTACCCTGTAATTTGGAGCCTCTTTTGTGATGACTACGTCGTGTGGGTGACTCTCTCTAAGCCCAGCACTCGTAATCTCTACAAATTCGGCCTTTTCTTGGAAAATTTCGATTGTTTCGCTTCCACAATATCCCATTGAAGAGCAAAGTCCGCCGATTAGTTGATGGACGATCTCTTTGATGCTTCCAGCGTATGGGACGCGTCCTTCGATTCCTTCTGGGACGAGTTTTTCTTTTGCTGTGCCCTCTTGAAAATAGCGATCTGCACTACCTTTGCTCATCGCGCCGATTGAGCCCATTCCGCGGTAAGCTTTATATTGGCGACCTTGAAATGTGATTAACTCACCAGGCGTCTCATCGCAACCTGCAAATAAGCTGCCAATCATCACTGCACTAGCTCCCGCTGCAAGGGCTTTTGCTACGTCGCCTGAGTATTTTATACCGCCATCTGCAATAATTGTAACGCCGTATTTTTTCGCCTCTTGAGCGCACTCTAAAATCGCGCTAAATTGTGGGACACCCACACCTGCAACAATGCGCGTAGTACAAATTGAGCCTGGTCCGATGCCTACTTTTATCGCGTCTGCACCAGCTTGCGCTAGATCTTTTATGCTAGCAGGATTTGCGACGTTTCCAACCACGATATCTATATTTGGAAATTTAGATTTTAGCTCTTTTAGCGTATCAATAATACCCTTTGAATGCCCATGAGCTGAATCAATAACTAGCGCATCAACGCCCACTTCAATAAGCTTTTTAGCACGTTCAAAATGCCCAACACCAATCGCCGCTGCCACACGCAAACGCCCAAATTCGTCCTTGTTTGCGTTTGGATACTCTTTTCGTTTTTTGAGATCTTTTATTGTGATTAGGCCTTCTAATTTGCCGTTTTCATCGACGATGGGGAGCTTTTCGACTTTGTTTTTAGCAAAAATTTTCTCAGCTTCATCTAGCGTGCAACCCTTATGCGCTGTAATTAAAGATGAACTTGTCATCACTTCGCAAACTTTTTTTGTGTAATCAGTCTCAAAACGCAAGTCGCGATTTGTCAAAATTCCGATTAGTTTATCATCATCATCTACTACAGGCACACCAGAAATGTGAAACTCAGCCATGATATTATCGGCGTCTTTTATGGTTTTATCTTTTTTGATTGAAACGGGGTCTATTATGATGCCACTCTCGCTCTTTTTCACGCGTTTTACCTGTTTTACTTGGCTATCTATATCCATATTTTTGTGAATTACTCCGATACCGCCAAGACGTGCCATCATGATAGCTGTGCGATACTCGGTAACCGTATCCATAGCGGCTGAAATGAGTGGAACGTTTAATGAGATGTTTTTGCTAAATTTGCTCTTAATACTTACGCATTTTGGCAATACTTCTGAATATTGCGGGACTAATAAAACGTCTTCAAACGTCAATGCCTTTTTTATTGTTTTCATATTTTCTCCTTGAGTAAATTTTTACTTATTTTGCTCTTTTACCTCTAAATTTGGTTGTTTAAAATGGCAAATCTGCGCTTTTTCTTGCTTGTATTTAAGTTTGAAAATTTGCCACTTTCTCGATGAATTTGTAGCTTTTTTAACTACATGAAATTTAAAAAGCCCCCTTTTTTATCTTGTGTTATTTAAAATTTGCTTTAGAGCAAATTTTGCTGTTAAAATTTTGTTACCAAGATAGCGCAAAGGACTTTTTGTGTAGCGTTTATATGCTAAAGTGTGACCTATTAGGCTATTTAAGAAATTTAGCTTTCTTTGTGAAAAAGTCTTGGTTTCGCTAAATAAATTCGCCATTACTTCGCCAAATTTTGCAAATTTAATCCGCCTTCAAGCACCATTTTTTCATCATAAGCGCGTCCGATTAGTTGCGCTGAGATATTCATCATATCTGCGTTTTTCGCTATTGGCACAGAGATTGCGGGAAGTCCTGCCAAATTTACACCGATTGTATAGATGTCCCCTAAATA
Source organism: uncultured Campylobacter sp. (assembly GCA_963541085.1). Classification (GTDB taxonomy): domain Bacteria; phylum Campylobacterota; class Campylobacteria; order Campylobacterales; family Campylobacteraceae; genus Campylobacter_B. Next base: position 5,664 of record CAUTSW010000013.1, on the reverse strand, counting down.
TGACTCCAAAGGCGATTTTATCGAGCCTATTTTATATGCGACGCTTGGCGCAACAGGCATATAAATCAGATCTGCTTCGCTTAAAATTTTCTCATATTCGGCTTTTATATAGGCGCGAACTTTTTGTGCTTTGATGTAATAAGCATCGTAATATCCGCTACTTAGCACGAAAGTGCCAAGCAACATTCTGCGTTGCACCTCTTCGCCAAAGCCTTGCGCGCGTGTTGATGCGTATAGTGATTTTAAATTTGACGCGTCTGCGCGAAATCCATATCGCACGCCATCGTATCTGCTTAAATTCGCGCTAGCTTCGGCTGTAGCGATGATGTAGTAGCTTGCGACTGCGTATTTTGAGCTAGCTAAATTTTTATGAATTATCTTATGTCCGAATGATTTTAGTTTTTCTATATTTGCTAAAAGTGCCGATTTTACATCGTCGTTTGTTTTGTCGATAAAGTTATCAATTACGGCGATTGTGAGCTTTTTTTCGCTATCTAAATTTGGCGCAACTGGTGTGTAATCGCCGTGGTAGCTTGTGCTATCTTTTTCATCAAATCCAGCGATCATGTCGTATAAAATCGCCGCGTCCTCGACATTTTGTGTGATTGGTCCGATTTGATCTAAGCTTGAAGAATATGCGCCTAATCCATATCTTGAAACGCGTCCGTAGCTTGGCTTAAACCCTACGCATCCACAAAATGCAGCTGGTTGGCGAATGCTACCACCTGTATCGCTTCCAAGCGCAGCCACAGCTATACCCCCACCAACAGCCGCCGCACTCCCGCCAGAGCTTCCCCCTGGGACGCGCGTGTGATCTAGTGGATTTAAGGTTTTACCATAAAATGAGCTCTCTGTTGAGCCACCCATTGCAAATTCGTCCATATTTGTTCGTCCAAACGGCGCACATCCGTGGGAACGCAAATTTACAATCGCACTAGCGTCATAAGGTGCGATGTAACCTTGTAAAATTTTACTAGCGCAGCTTACATTCCAGCCTTTTACTTGAATATTATCTTTGATTGCGATTGGAATTCCGTCGCCACTTTCGTTTAAATTTTCGCCATTTAACTGCTCAATATAGGCTCCAAGCTCATTTTTAGCGCGAATTTGTGCGCTTAGATCTTTTCGTAATTCGCAAATTTCATCGTTGCTTAATTTTAAAGCTTCTTTTAAAGTTATCACTTATTCTCCTTAAATTTATTCACCAAAATAACGCAAACTGCGCTTATGAGCAAAATCGCCACAATCGTAATGGCAATAACGCTCCAATGTATGGGCTCATTTAGCATTGTTGATTACTTTGTTGCATCTTGGGCAAAGCGCATCTTCGTCGGTGCTTGTAAATTTCCAACAACGCGGACATTTGTGTTTTTTTGCTTTTACTAATCTGAAATTTTCATTTAAAACCTCAAAACCAGCGATCGGCGTTTCGTCGTTTATTGTAGAAATTTCACTCACCATATACCAGTCTGAAATTTCATCTAAATTTCTAGCCAAGATATTGTTTGAATCTGTTTGCAAGCAAAGCTCTAGCGTGGATTTTATGATTTTATCTTTTTTAAGAGTATCTATTATCTCAAAAAATTTCTCTCGTGATTTAATCGCCATTTCGTGCTCGTTTTGACTCTCGAAAGTCTCAAATTCTAGCTCTTTGTAGACAAGATCAAATGCGTCTTTTGCGCCATCTTTGATGATTTGTGGTGCGTATTCCATAACTTCATCGATAGTGTATGTCAAAACAGGTGCGATTAGTGGTAATAGTGTGCGCGTAATCATAACCATGGCTGTTTGGGCTGATTTTCTACGTGGAGCGTCTAACTCATCACAATATAGGCGGTCTTTGCAAACATCAAGATAAATGCTACTTAAATCCGCGCTTAAAAAGTTCATCAAGAGGCTAAAACCTTTGCTAAAATCGTAGTTTTTAAACGCAATCTCGCACTCTTTAAAGCACTTTGAAGCTTTGCTTAAAATCCACTTATCAAGTGCGGTAAAATTTGAAGTTTCTAGCTCTTTTAAATCGCTAACATTTGCCAATAAAAATCTGATCGTATTTCGAATTTTGCGGTATTGCTCGCTTATTTGTTTTAAGATATTATTGCTGATTTTTAGATCGCTTGAATAATCGCTCATAGCGACCCAAAGGCGTAAAATTTCGATACCATACTCTTTTGCTACTTGTGTTGGTGCGACGACGTTTCCTACTGATTTACTCATCTTTTGCCCTTTTTCATCGACGGTAAATCCATGTGTTAAAACCGCGCTATAAGGGGCTTTTTCATTCACGGCACAGCTTAATAAAAGTGAGCTTTGAAACCAGCCACGATGCTGATCGCTACCTTCTAAATACATGTTGGTAGGATATTTTCCAGCGTCGTATTCGCCACTTTGTAACACCGCATGCCAAGTGCTTCCGCTATCAAACCAAACATCTAAAATATCGCTAACTTTTTCCAAATTTGACGCGTCGTATTTGCAACCATCTGGTAAAAATTCGCTAATTTGCAAATCCCACCACGCATCAGCACCTTTTTCTTCAAAAATTTGCGCTGTTTTAGCTAAAATTTCTTCATCGAAAATTGGCTTTTTTGTTGTTTTATCTCTAAAAAATGCGATCGGAACGCCCCAATCTCTTTGGCGTGAAATACACCAATCAGGGCGATTTTCTATCATTGAAGTGATACGATTAATTCCTGAGGCTGGGTAAAATTTGACCGATTTTAGCGCATTTAATGCAGTTTGGCGTAATGTTTTGCCGCTTAATTTTGGCTCGTCCATTGCGATAAACCACTGTTTTGTAGCGCGGTAGATTACAGGTTTGTGTGTGCGCCAACAAAATGGATAAGAGTGTGTAAATTTCGACGAACTAATAAGCGCATCGCCAAGAAGCTCTAAAATTCGCTCATTCGCTTTGAAAATGTGCATTCCGACAAATTCGCTAGCAACATCTGGGCGAAGTAAATTTTTATGCGTGATTGTCTCATCATAACACCCGCTCTCATCAACCGGCATAGTGACTTCAAGTCCGTATTTTAGCCCGATATGATAGTCATCTTCGCCATGACCTGGCGCGGTATGGACTAGCCCTGTTCCGCCATCCATCAATACGTGTTCGCCTAGAATAAATTTAGATTTTCTATCATTTAATGGATTTATTGCGTATAAATTTTCTAGCTCTGTTGATTTAAATTCGCGTAAAATTTCGCCCTTACTTAGCCCTTTTGCGACGATTACTTCTAAAAGTGGTTTAGCAAAAATCAAATTTTCACCAGTTAAAACGTAAATTTCATGCGGATTTAAGCTTATACCCTCATTTGCTGGCAAAGTCCAAGGCGTCGTCGTCCAAATGACCGCTTTTGCGCCGTTTGCGCCGATTTTAGCGTTTGCTTCGTCGCTTAATTTAAAGGCAACATAGATTGAATAATCCTCTTTATCTTTGTATTCAACTTCTGCTTCTGCGAGTGCACTTTTTGCCGCCCAGCTCCAAAATACAGGCTTGCTACGCTCAATCAAAAGTCCCTTTTTAGCGATATTGCAAAGCACGCGGTAGATGTCTGCTTCAAATTTAAATTTTAGTGTTAAATACGGATTATCCCAATCGCCAATAATTCCTAGTGATTTAAATTCATCTCGCTGAATATTGATAAACTCATGCGCGTGAGCCCTGCAATACTCCCTGATTTGCGATACGCTAAGCGATTTTTTCTTATCGCCTAGTTTTATTTCTACTTGTTGTTCAATAGGCAAACCATGGCAATCCCAGCCTGGTACGTAGCGAATTTCCTCGCCAAAAAAGTAGTGTGTTTTAATGACGATATCTTTTAAAATTTTATTTAATGCGTGTCCGATGTGTAGGTGTCCGTTTGCGTATGGAGGACCATCGTGAATATTAAAGCTAACTTTTGCGCCTTGGCGTTTTGCGCACATTTTTTGATAAATTTTGCGATCTTCATACCAAGATTTTAGTCGAGATGGCTCATTTTGCGGTAAATTTCCGCGCATAGGAAAGTCAGTTTGGGGTAGATAAAGTGAATCTTTGTAATCCATAAAATAACCTTTAAAAATAAAAAAAATTTTCGGATTTTATCTAAACGCGGCTAAAATATTGTTAAAATTTGGTGATTTTTTTGTTACAATTTGCCATTTTTAAGGGGGTTGAAATGAAAAATTTGATCTTAATTATCGGCGATGAAATTCGCGTTAATCGTCCTTTTTTAAACTATATTTTTGAGATTTACGAGAACAAATTTGGCGTTTTAGACGATGTGATTTTTATTAGAAATAAAGACACAAATTTGGCTGAAATTTTAGAGCATTTTATCGCTAATAGACGAAATTTGACGATATTTTGTGCGCCTAGTTCGTTTGCTGTTGTTTCGCAAATTTTAGCCTCTTTGTGTGATGATTCTATTGAGCTTACAAATGGTCTTTTATCCCCAACAACCGCGATTTGCGCGCAAAAAGGGACGATTTTAATGAAGATAAAAGAGTGCATAATCAACCTAATCCAAGCAGATCCATTAACGCAAATTCCGCCTATTTTGATGAATAAAGAAGGCGAACGAAAAAACTTTTATATAGTTGATTTTGAGCCGGATTTAATTCGCTCGGCGATGGAAAAAATTTGCATTAAATTTGGTATTTTTATTCAAATTTCACGTGTTTGTAAATATGTGGTGCAAGTCCGTGCAAAAACGGGCGAATTTGGGAATTTAAACGGCTTTTTAAAAGAGGTTGCGATTAAATTTGACAATCTTGTGATTTTTGATGCAAATTTGGCTCAATTTTTAGTAAATAAGTTGCGCCAACTTGATATGAGAGTAACTTTTGCTGAGAGTTGTACGGGTGGATTAGCGGCTGCTAGATTGTGCGAAATAAGCGGTGCTAGTGACGTTTTTAGTGGATCATTTATCACTTATGCAAATGAACTTAAAACGCAAATTTTAGGTGTGCGCGAAGAGATTTTGCGCGAATTTGGCGCAGTGAGTCGCGAATGTGTAAGCCAAATGCTCTCAGGCGCGATTCGTGCAAGCGGGAGTGATTTTGCCGTGGCGTTTAGTGGTATCGCAGGGCCTGGCGGTGGTAGCGATGAAAAGCCTGTCGGCACGGTGTATATTGGCGCGATGGATAGCGCTGGAAACTGCATAATTGAGCGATTTTTACTAAGTGGAGATAGAAATTATATCCGCGAAACTAGTGTAAATATCGGTTATGCGTTGCTTTTGAAGCTGCGCGTGGATCTGTTTTTTTAATGGAATAAATTTGGCTGTTTGTGATTGTTTAGAAATTTGACTAAAATTTTTCTAAATTTAGTCAAATTTGTTTTTGTTGCTAGAAATTTGTTTGTTATATAGACGCGATATTTATTTGATTGTTTGCAAATTTTATAAAGCTACTATATCGCAAACTAAACGTCAATATTCATAAATTTTTGTGAGCAAAAAGATTGTTTTTAGTACATTTTACAAAAAATAGGCAAAAATCAGCCATTTTTTTAAATTTTTAAAGTAATTATCTAGCTTGTGATATAAATTTGTAATTATGTTTCATGTTTCCCTGTAAAAGGAGATATTTTACAAAAACCTTTAAAAACTTAATCTTAAGGTTGACAACCTAAACAAGCAAGAACAAAAGGCGAGAAATAAACTTTTTAAAGCGAATATG
>CAUTSW010000012.1:0-25840 GCA_963541085.1 uncultured Campylobacter sp. | reverse complement strand
CAAAATTTAAAGGCAAAATCATGAAAAAATTTATTGCTCCACTGCTATCTTTAGCGGTGGTTTCTACTATTCAAGCAAAACCAAACACTACACAAACTTTAGAGCAACTAGAACAGCAAGTAAAAGCTCTACAAGCTCAAATTGAAGAGCTAAAAAGCGCACAGGTCGCCCAAGCTAAACAAAGCGAAGAGATCGCCTCTTTAAAAACTCAGCTCACAGAGGTCAAAAAACACGATAGCGGCGATAACATCAAGTGGAATATTGACTTTCGCACAGCTTACGATCACGTAAATTACAAGATAAATGACACGAAAATATCGCCAACAGGTAAAAAACAGAGCAAAACTAGCAAAAAACACAATGGAATTTGGACAAATAAGCTAATTTTAGGCATGTCTGCAAAACCGCTTGATAATCTAGCATTTCACGGCTCTGTTGGTGTTTATAAAGCTTTTGGACAAAACAATATCGCACAAAGCTCATATTTTCAAAATTTCGACTGGTATGATTCACAAAAACCAAACGACACAACTTTGCGTTTGCGCGAAGCCTATTTTCTCTACTCTGGAAATTTAGGCGAAGTCCCATATAATGTAAGTTTTGGACGTCGCCCATCAATTGATGGATTTTTGGCAAATTTGCGCTCTGATGTTGAACCTGGCTCGCCGACAGGACACAATATAAATATGCAGTTTGACGGCGCTAGTTTTAAATTCGACCTAGATAAAATCACACAAATTGACGGTGCGTTTATTAAGCTTTGTCTTGGACGCGGATTTTCCGAAACTACCGGCGCATATAGCATGAATCAAGGCACAATGGGCTTTAATCCAGGCTACATAAACGATGATAAAAATCCAGATATGGATTTAGCGGGGGCTTATTTTGCAGTTTTATGACAACGGGCAACACAAACTCATGGGAAACTACTTCATCGCGAAAAATTTGATGGATATGGATATAAAAGGCATGGCGGTTACACCTTTGCGTGACGCAAATGGTAGACTAATTGGCGCAATAAACACTCCTGCATTCGATTTTACTGACGTTGGCGACATGAGCGGTGGTGCGCTTAGCTTTCAAATAAACGGTATCGGCAATGGCATTAGCGACTTTTTAGACGATACAGTGCTATTTGCTTCATATGCCTTTAGTAAAACAAAACCAAACAAAAACAAACTAGGCGCAATCACGCCGATGGGAATGGGACAAGCAAGCGGAATGCTAGGTAGCGAAGATAGCAAATTTGGCTCATCTATCTATGTTGGTGTGCAAATGCCAGGCGTGTTTGATGGCGATAGATTCGGACTTGAATACAATCATGGTAGCAAATACTGGCGTAGCTTTACATACGGCGAAGATACACTCGTAGGCTCAAAACTAGCCGCTCGCGGAAACGCATACGAAGCATATTATAAAATGCCAATTTTAGGCGAAAATTTAACCGCACAACTTAGCTATCTTTATGTAGATTACGACTACACAGGTAGTGATACATTCTTTGGCTGGACAGGCACTCCTATGAAAGTAGAAGATACCCCAGGCGCGATAAAAAGCGCACAACAAATTCGTGCGCAAGTTAGATATCGCTACTAGACTAAATTTCTCCAAATTTTTGGAGAAATTTTCTTTTCGAATTTAGAAATTTAAATTTTTTAAGGAAATTAATCGTGGATAAAATATTAGAAGAGGCTTTAAAAGATATCCAAAAGCATGAAAAATTAAGTCGTCGTGACGCGCTTAAAATTTTTGGCGCATCACCTCTTGTAGCCGCGCTTTTAGCGGAAGCTTCTATGCCAACTGACGCGGAAGCGGCTTCTGATGCTACGGGCAAAATCGTAATAGTAGGCGCAGGGCTTGCCGGTCTTTCAACCGCTGCAAGATTAACTAAAAAATTAAAAAATCCAAACATCACAATAATTGAACCAAATCAAAAATCAGTCTCCTATCAAGCAGGAACAAGCCTAATCGCAGCCGGCGTAATGAATAAAGAAGATGTAGATTATTATACGGCGGATTTTTTGCCAGATGGCGTTAAGTGGATACAAAAAGCCGCAGCAAATTTTGACCCAAAAGCAAACAAAGTAATCTTAGATGATGGTAGCGAGATAAGCTATGATTATTTAGTAATAGCAACTGGCGTAATGTTAGATTATGGCGCGGTAGATGGGCTTACGGGCATGACAACGACAAACTCAACCGACAATGCCAAAGTAAAACAAACAATCGGCAAAAACGGAATTTATTCACTCTACTTTATTGATGGCGCAGTAGATGCAAAAGCTGGAATCGACGAGCTAATTGCCAAAGCAAAAGCTCTACCGCAAGGACAAAAGCTAGAAGCTGTATTTTCCGATTCGCCAACAGCGATAAAATGCGGTGGCGCACCTAAAAAAATCGCTTACATCACAAATGATTTGCTAGAGCGCGCAGGGGTAAAAGATAGAGTTAATATCACATTCTATACAAATTCAGGTGCATTGTTTAACGTCCCAGAATACGCAAAAGCGATAGAAGAGCAATTTATTAAACGTGATTTTAAATTCTTTTACAAAACAAAATTACTCGCCGTAGATCCGCAAACACAAACAGCTACTTTTGAGAAAAGCTGGGAAGAAAAAGGCGAATGGGATGAGGACTTGCAAGAGTTTGAAATGGTAAAAAAGACAGAGCAATTCCAAAAGAAATTTGACTTTTTGCACGTCGTTCCACACCAAAAAGTAAATAAAGCAGTCGCTGATTCGCCTGTTGGTTCGGCTAATGGTTGGGTGCCTGTAGATAAAGAGACACTTCAACACGTAGTCTACAAAAACGTATTTTCACTTGGTGATTGCGCCGCTATTCCACTGGGCAAAACAGGCGGAAGTGCACGCAAACAATACAAAGTCGTAGTATCAAATTTGATCGCGCAAATGGAAGGCAAAGAGCTAACCGCAAAATACGATGGCTATACCGTTTGCCCGCTAATCACTAAAATCGGGCGCGTGATGTTTGCTGAGTTTGACTGGAAGGGTGTAGCACCTACTTTCCCACTAGATCCAACAAAAGAACGCTGGACAATGTGGCTTTTAAAGGCGTATTTAATGAAGCCAATGGTAATGCACGGAATGTTGTCTGGGCGAATTTAATTAAATTTTAAAATTTAAAAAGGAGGGTAAAATGCGCTATTTTGCAAAAATTTTATTTGGTGTTTGCTTAGCGTTTGTTGGAATTTGTGTGGGTGAGGAAAATCAAAAACTAAACGAAGAGATTGATAAATTTATAAAAGATCAAAAACTAGAAGTCGTGGATTATGATTATGTTAGCAAACATTTAGGCGATGGCACAAGAGATGGCGCAAAAGCCCTATTTATCGATACTCGCGCAAATAAAAAATATCTAAAAGAGACAATTCCATCAAGCATTCAAATTGAAGATAATAAATTTGACGAGCAGTTTAATCGCATCGCAAATGCCGCAAAAGATCGAGAAATAATCATCTTTTGTAAAACTTTTGAGTGCCAAGGAAGCGTAAATGTCGCTGTAAAATTAAAGCAAAAAGGTTTTGCGAATATTAAAATTTACAAAGGCGGAATCTCGCAATGGCGCGATAAAAATTACATTGAAATAGGCGCAACTGTCACTAAAAATGCAATTGAAGAAAACTCCGCGCTATTAATCGATGCACGTCCGCATGCTAAATTTCTAACAGAGAGTATAATCGGCGCAATTTCAATACCAGATACGAAAATAGACGAGCTTAGCGGACGTTTTCCGATCGATAAAAACGCGTCTATTATCACGTTTTGTCAAGGCTATGAGTGCAAAAAATCTCACGCCCTAGCGCAAAAATTAATCTCTCTTGGCTATAAAAATGTAGCAAATTTCTCAGGCGGAATGAACGCTTGGAAAGAGGCAGGATTTAAAACTACAAAGAGCGATGCAACGAATAAAAATGCGCTAACCGCGCTTTCTAAGCCATTTTTAGGGCCTATTAAAAAAGGTCTTGATGAGGGGACGATTGATCCGCAGTGGTTTTTGGAAAATTACAAAAATTTACCAAAAGATGTAGTGATAATCGACGTGCGCAAAAAGAGCGAACACGAAAAAGGAGCTGTGCCAAATTCGCAAAATATCTCTTTTGAAGAAAACAGCGCGAAAGATTTTTTAGAAAAACTGCCAAAGGACGGCTACATTATATTCCATTGCCTTGCGGGTTCTAGATCGCTAGAGGCGTGGCAAGCTGCTAAAAAGGCTGGTTTTACAAACACTCTTTATCTTGATGCGGGGGTAAAATGTGATAAAAACGAGTGCAAATTTACACCAAATGAGACACTAGATCCGACGGATTGGTAGAACTTGGCTGTAAAATTGGTGTCAAATTTGAGTAGAATTTACTTAAATTTGACACAAAATCAGACCAAATTTTAGCGCGAAATATATTCGCAAATTTTAAAACAAGAGTTAAAAATCGCTATTAATTTTAAAAAATCTCAAATTTTGTCACAAAAAAATCAAATTTAATTTAGCAATCTTAAAAATTTATCCTGTTTTAACTCAAATTTTTGCATAATTTGCGAGCCTAAATTTTAAAATTTAGAGCATTACAAAAGGAGATTTCATGAAAAAAACACTCATTTGTGCGTTGGCTTGTGCATTTTTATTTAGTGGTTGTGCAAAAGATTCGCAAAAAGTCGCACCAAAACAACAAGAGTACACGACGCTAATCGATGGCGCAAAAGGTATCGAAAACTGGCGAATTTTAGGCGATGCAAACTGGCGCGCAGACGCAAAAGAGGGCGCAATTATCGCCGATAAGAGCAAAAGCAAAGGCGGACATTTTTTAATTTCACCAAAAAGCTATGAAAATTTTGAGCTCAAAGTTGAATTTTACGCAGAAGCAAAGACAAATAGTGGCGTTTTTATCCGTTGTTCAGACGCAACAAAAGTAAATCAAGATACATGCTTTGAAATCAATATTTGGGATACTCGTCCGGGTGCTGAGTATGCGACTGCCTCTATTGTAGAGCTTGCAGCTGTGCCTGTGCCGATTAAATTTAAAGCGGGTGGAAAATGGAATACATTTGAGATTAAAGCACAAGGCGATGATATCAAAGTCTATTTTAATGGCGAACTTAGCGCACATGGAAAATCTAAGAAATTTAAAAGCGGTCCTATCGCGCTACAATATGCAGTGCCAAGCGGTGGCGTGATAAAATGGCGCAAAGTGGAGATTAAACCACTTTAATTTTTAAAATAGTTGCCAAATTTGTCTAAATTTCTACACAAATTTGGCACAAATTTTTAATCACAAACCTTACTGCGCAAAAAGACGTGCTAAAAATATAGATCGATTTGCAATGAACTCAAATTTGTTTTAATCTAAATTTTAAAGAAATTTAAAACTCACATAACTTATATTAAAAGTAAATTTTAAAACCAACCACACCAAATAATCAAGTAAATTTTAATGCCATTTTGCAAATTTTTAATCAAAATTTATGCACTTTTCTTTTGCACGTAAACTTTATCTGCAAACAATAATTTTAATAATAAGTTTCATATTTTAATCTGTTTTAAAAAACTTTTTCGCTATTCTACGCGATTTTAATCAACCAAAAAAAGGAACAAAATGACGAAAACCAAATTTTTACTTTTGGCACTTTGCGCCATAAATTTGTCCGCACAAGATGACATGGCCCAAACGCAAACATTAGAAGAGATTTCTGTTGTTGGCGAAAGAGACGATCCGCTCTCACACAAAGTCGGCGAAATAAAAAAATCTGCAAAGCAATTAGAAAAAGAACAAGTAAGTGATTCGCGCGATTTGGTGCGCCATGAAACAGGCATAAGCGTCGTAGAAGCTGGACGTTTTGGCTCATCAGGCTACGCAATTCGCGGCGTCGATGAAAACCGCGTAGCAATAATAATAGACGGCCTACACCAAGCGCAAACGCTAAGCTCACAAGGCTTTAAAGAGCTTTTTGAAGGCTATGGAAATTTCAACAACACTCGCAATTCAACAGAGATGGAGACAATCGGACAATCGCGTATCGCAAAGGGTGCAGATAGCGTAAAAACAGGCTCTGGCGCACTAGGCGGGAGTGTCATGTTTCAAACAAAAGACGCGCGCGATTATTTGATAGAGAAAAACTGGCACTTAGGCTTTAAAAATGGATACGCAAGCGCAAATGGGGAGACGCTAAAATCATTTTCCGCAGCGGCAAAACAGGGCTGGTTTGATATTTTAGTGCTTAAAACTTTGCGTAGCGGGCATGAGTTTGAAAATTTTGGCTATGAAGACTATGATGATAAAGTCTATGGACGCAACCGCGAAAAGGCCGATCCATACAACATAAAAAAAGATAGCACGCTTGTAAAAATAGGAGTTGAACCAACAGATGAGCATAGAATTACTTTTGCATTTGACGGTTATGAGCATAAATCTAGGGGGCATGATTACTCTTATTCTATGTTTAAATATATCGGTAGCGATGAAGAGAGTTTAGAAAAACGCTACACAAACGACAAAACCGATCGAAAGTTGTATTCACTAACCTATGAAAACTCAACGCAAACGCCATTTTGGGACTACGCAAAGATAACATTTTCAAACCAAAAAATCAAAACTCGTGCAAGAACTGATGAGTATTGCGTGGGTGATAAGTGTGAAGCCATGGTAAATCCGTTGGGAATACAGCTAAAAGATGGAAAAATTTTAGACAAAGAGGGCAATCCTATAACGCTACGCAAATTTCCTAATGAAGAAACTCTAACAATTATAAATTCAAAAGGCGAACCATTCCCATGGCCTGGCAAAGAAGATTATAAAAGGCAAGATACCTATTGGGTTGGCAAAGATATAGATAATTTATTGCTTGATTGCTCTTTGATAGATTGTGGCGGCAAATTAAGGCTTAATAAATACAAATATATAAGCGACGATAGTGCTGAAAATTTTGATTTAGATTTGAGCCAAAAACTTATAAAAAGAGCCACAAAAGATGAATACGGCAAAGATGAAACTCATATTTTTGAGATCAAAGACAAAATTTTAAATGGAAAAAAATATAAAATAGTCGAGACTTCAAAAACATTTTGGAACTCTTGGAGTAAGGAATATGTTACGCAAAAAACTTCGCGTTCAGGATATAATCTAGTAATTCCAAATTCTCCAGGATATCTTGATAATCTCTGGAAAGAAAGAGATCTAGATACCAACACAAAACAGGTAAATTTAGAATTTCAAAAAGATTTTAAACTCTTATCTACACAGCACTCACTAAGCTATGGTGCAAGTTATGAAAAAATAAAAAAATCAATGACAAATCACACTGGATACAATGGAACAAATGCACAATGGTGGGCGAATATTGCTTCAGCTAGCGATAGAGAGTGTGATTTTAGTTTTAATGGATTTTTATGCCCAAAAACAGCTCCTGAGACATCATTTTTAATTCCCGTAACTTCAAAAGGTAGAGCACTATATTTAAACGATGAAATTTTAGTAAATAACTATATCGGCTTTGACTTAGCTTATAGATATGACAATATCAAATACAATCCAAACTATATTCACGGCGTTACACCAAAAATCGCCGACGATATGGTAAGAGATCTTTTTATCCCTTCACCAAATACACCTGAGCCAAGATATTGGGATTATGATACATGGGATGAGTACAATAAAGCACATAGCGAATGGGAAAAGGCCAAAAACGACAACCCGCGACAAAATTTAGATTATCTCATATCGCAAAAACCAAAATACAAAAATAGCTCATACTCTTTGGTTGGAAATTTTGATCCATTAGAAAATGTGCGCATTCAAGCAAAATATTCAAGAGGCTTTCGCGCGCCAACTACCGATGAGATATTTTTAGCTTTTAAACACCCAGATTTCACAGTGTATCCAAATGTAAATTTAAAATCAGAGATCGCCAAAACAAAAGAGATCGCTTTTACTCTTCATAAAGATAGCAGTTTTATTACGCTTAGCGGTTTTAAAACCGATTATAAAGATTTTCTTGATTTGGATTTTTTAGGACCAAAGCATTTTGGCAATGCTAATGGCGGTAGCACATTGCCATTTTACACCTATCAAAACGTAAATCGCGCAAAAGCCAAAGCCACCGGCATAGAGATAAACGCTCTATTAAATTTCGGCGATTTTAGTCAAACGCTAGATGGCTTTCACATAGGCTATAAACTAACCAAACAAAAAGGCAAAGTAAATGTAGATAAAGATGGCGAAGTGCCTATGAATGCTATCCAGCCACTTACTGGCGTCTATAATATCGGCTACGCGACAAATGATGATAAATACGGCATTGATATCTATCTAACCGACGCTCGCAAAAAACGCAAAGAAGATACATACAATATGTTTTGGTTTGAAGAAGCAAAAGAAGGTGTAGAAATTTTAGGTAAAAAAGTTACAGATTCATATGCACACTGGCTAAATAATGGCTATAAAACAATCGATGTTGTAGGTTATGCAAGTCCAATAAAAAATCTAACTTTCCGCTTAGGAATTTACAATCTCACAAACGAAAAATACGCCTCATGGGATAGCGTGCGCTCAATACGCTCATACGGCATGATGAATATGGTAAATAAAAACACAGGACAAGGCTACAACCGCTTTTTAGCGCCTGGACGAAACTATAAAATAAGCTGGGAGTATAAATTTTAAGCGCGAATTTTAAACATAGATTTAGCTAAATTTGGGCGCGAATTTTTAAATTTGCGCCCTAAAATTTGGCTAGAATTTGCTAGTGCTAAGCGTGATTTTAAATAACGCATTAGAAAAACTAAACAAAAGTAGATTAAAATTTACAAAAACTTGCAAATTTCTATCTTCTACACTTTTAAATTTAGATTTTTTCTATCATTTTAAATTTAAATAATCTACGTTTAACGCGTCGCGAAAATCCATAATAATATCTATGTAATTTTTATTGTTAGCAAATTTATTATTTGAGTTTTTTATTTTACAGTATGCTAAAGCTCAAAATTAGCTGTTTAAACATAACTATAAATCGTAATTTTCTAGCTTTATGCACCACAAAATGGGCGTTGTTTCATTCGCAGGGCGTTTGTTTAAACAGCTAAAATGACAAGCAGATTGGATTGGCTTAATTTTAAAGCAGTTTTTATGCCCTTGCTGTTTTGCTTAAACAAAATGGCAGAAATAAAACGAAAGGCTTTTTGTGTTTGCAAAATAGAGAAAATTTGATTTAGTTTTGATAAAAATTTATGTAAATTTTGTTTATTGATTTTTGCGTTAATCTAAATTTATTCCCTTTGAGATAGTCGATTTTGCTTAAAATCAATATAAAAAATCACTTTTTAATGCGCTTAAATTTGATAAAACAAATTCGTGTATAAGCTCCGAAATTCCGTGCTTTGTTGATAAGAAATTTATCGTTTGCAAACTCATTTTTGCAGTTTTTAATAATGAGTGTTTTTTACTTACTCCACACATGCAGCGCGCCTTTTTGCTTAAAAACAGCCCCCTAGATTATGGCTTTTAAAGTCCAATTTAGCTCAAAATATAGCTTTTAAAACAAAGTTTCTACACAAAGCGCGAGCTGTAAATATCGCCTAAATTTACCCCGTTTTCACACTCTTTAGAGGCAAAAATTTGGCTATTTTTATGGCTTTTGTATCAAAAGCAACTTTAAAAGAATTTCCCAAGCTTTAAAAGCATCCTTAAAACAATACCATATAGCGCAAAAATCGCAATTAGCGCAAATATTATCAAGCTACCTTGTGCCATATCTATGAATTGATATTTTGGCACTAAATACCAGCCATTTTGATAAAGATCAACAAAATACGCCTGCAAATCACTAAGCACTTCGCCGCGCGGAACAACCGGCGCATCATCGCCACAATTCCCACTAGGCGCAAACAGTGGCGCAAAGAGCTTATCAAATTCTATCCCAAATGGAAATTTCATCACTATATCGCACCCCGCAACGCCAAAAATATCATCGCTTTTAAGTGCTTTGTGAATATCGTTGAGCAAAAGCGCATATTTTATGCCAAAAATTTCACCATAAATTAAAAAAAGTATGCCAAAAAATCGAAAAATTCGTGGTGAAATCAGCGCAAAAATCGCCCCAAATGCAATTATAAAGAGAGCAAAACGTATATAAACGCAGTTCGCGCAAGGTCGCATGAAAAGATATTGTTGAAAAAATATGTGCGAAAGCGCGATAAAAAACAGCGATATAAATGCGATTATTCCCCAAAATTGGCGGAAATTTGGATTAAATGCGCTCATTTTGCGCCACTTTTATAAGCAGAAATTTGCGCTAAATTTTGACCGCTAAGCGCGTCGATTATCTCTTGAAAATTTTCAATGCTTTTTATCTCTTTTGTGTTGATTATAAATTTTCCATTGATTATGAATGTTGGCAACCCATATTTTATAGCGATCGCATTTAGTTCATCATCGCGCCATTTTTTTAATGTTTTGTTTGATGAAATTTGCGCTGTTTTCCACGCATTAAATTTATTTAAAAGCTCTTCGTTGCTCAAATTTAAATCGCTCAAATCAATCGATAAAATCGTAGCTTTTTCAAATTCTAGCGCGTTTTGTGGATTATCATCAAAGCGCTCTTTTTTGATGTGATAGAGCGTATAAAGCGCATCAATTGCGCGCGAAAATAGAGAAATTTTACTTGTGATAAACTCATTTTGCGAACTGCTTTGCTCGTCAAATTCATTTGCAAATGCTAAAATTTCACTCGCGCTTTTGCCAAAAATCCCCTTCTTTTCATAGTGAATTGGCTCAAATTCCAGCTTGATTTGCGGAACGATTTTTGGTATTACGAGCTTGTCATATTTATAGCAAATCGGACAATCATAGCTAAAAATTTTTACAAATTTTCCATCAAATTGCGCGAGCGGTTTTTCTAACACAAAATACTCTTTGCCCTGTGTGAAATTTGCTATTTTTGAATTAGAGTCGCCATTTTGAGCATTTAAGAGCCCACAAAACAGACAAAATATCATTAAAATTGCGGTGTAAAATTTACTTTGATACATAATTTTCTCCGAAAAAAGTTCTGCGATTTTATCTTAAATTTTCTTAAAAATTTAGTTTTTCACGCTAAAATCCGCATTTTTATCGCAAATTTAAGCTTTTTAATTTAGCAAAAAACGTGCAAAATAGGGGAAAATTATGTTTGAAGATATTGTGAATTTTTTGGTGCAAATTGTTGGAGATTGGGGTTATTTTGGGATATTTTGCTTGATGGCTTTGGAGAGTAGTTTTTTCCCATTTCCTAGTGAAATTGTGATGATTCCGGCTGGATATTTGGTGCAAAAAGGGCAGATGAATGCCTTGCTTGCGTTTTTTAGCGGAGTTAGCGGAAGCTTGGCGGGTGCGCTGTTTAACTACTATTTGTGTTACTTTTTTGGACGAAATTTTGTGAGTAAATTTGGTAAATTTGTCGGCATTAATGATGAAAAAATGGCTAAATTTGAGAGTTTTTTTAATAAATATGGCGAAATTTCTACATTTAATGGGCGTTTAATTCCTGGCGTTAGGCAATATATTTCGCTTCCTGCTGGTTTAGCGAAAATGAATATCATCAAATTTAGCAAATTTAGTGCGCTAGGGGCTGGAATTTGGGTGGCGATTTTACTTGGTGTTGGCTATTTATTGGGCGATAATGAAGCGCTTATTAAAGAGTATCTTCATATAATAACGATTGCGCTTATTATTTTTGTGCTTTTGCTTACGCTTGTTTATTTATGGATAAAAAAAGTGTGGATTTTTGCTAAATTTCGTTAGTCTTTATTAAAAAGCGTAATATTTTTGGTAAAATCTCGAAAATTTTTTGGAGTAAAATCATGATTGAAAATTTACTTAAAAACAGCGACGAATTTAGACAAATTGTGAGTGATTTAACCAAAAAAATCGCTTCTCAAACTCTCGTCTCTTTTGATTTGCAACTCATATTTCGCAAGCTTGCAACATATGCTGTTAATCAGTTTGATATCGAAAATGAACTTATAAAAAAATACCAAATCGCGCCTGATTTTGCTAGTGATTTGCAAAAATCGCAGGAGTATTTTTTGGCACAAATTACACAAATTTGCGAAGATGTTAGTTTAAATTTGTGGCGCGCAAGAAGCCTTTTATTCTTTTTAATTTCATGGCTAGATTCGCATGAAATAGCACAAAATTCTCTTTTAATTAATCAAATTTCGCTTATAGAAAATGAAATAAATTCGCAAAAAGCTTATGAAATTTTAACGCGCAACTTAAATAACGATCGCGCGTGCGTAACGCGCTATTTAAATGGAATTTTAAGTGAAATTATAAGCGAAAACAGCGCGTTTTTAGATGAAAATTTGCAATTAAAACGCGAACTTAGCAAAAAAACAAAAGAGCTTTACGTAATTAATAGCAAAATTTCAACAATCCAAACAAACGACGCTGTTACTGGGCTCCCAAGTCGTCGCTATGCGATACGCACTATTTCTTCTTTGATAAAACAAAGCAAAAATTTAGGCGGAACTTTTGGTGTGATTTTTATAAATTTCAACGAATTTGAAGATATTAACGAGCGTGTAAGCTTAGATGTTGCCAAAAAAGCGATGGCGTTAATCGCTGATATTTTGCGCGATGTTACACGTTCTGATGATGTTGTTTGTTCGCTTGGAAAACAAGAATTCGCGCTGATTTGTCCTGATTGCGAACAAAGTGGCATCATAAATCTCACAAACGCAATAAAGAGCAAAATGCAGTTTGATGGCGCGCTAAAAGAGTATATATCAAAGCTTGAAAATTTAGGTGTTACGGTTAGTTTTGGTGTTACGATTGCCGATGGAAATTGTGATATAAAAGATATCTTAAAGCAGACCGATTTTAATTTGCACGAAGCAAAAAGCGCAAAATGGCGCGTTGAAATCACCTCATTTGTATAAAATTTATGGCTCAAAATTACGACTAAAATTTGGTTGTAATTTTGAGAGATTTTTTCTGTTAATTTATTTTGCATTTCTCTAATTTTAAAAAAATAAATAGTTATTTGAAGTCGCAAATGATCGCGATATAAATCTTAGTTTTAATAAAAATCACAAAATTAAAAAATAAACATATTTTGTCTTAAAAACTTTTAGTATAATGGCACATTTTTTATAAGGAGTGAAAAATGAGCGAGAGAAATTTGCAAATTTTAGGTTGGATTGGCACGTGCTTGTCTGTTGTGATGTATGTCTCTTATATCCCGCAGATAATTGGCAATCTAGAGGGCAATAAAACGCCATTTATTCAGCCATTAGCAGCGGCGATAAACTGTACGATTTGGACGAGTTATGGTCTTTTGAAAAAACCTAAAAGAGACTATCCGCTTGCAGCCGCAAATTTGCCAGGGATTATATTTGGTTTACTTGCTACGATAACGGCGTTTTGATTGATTTTTTGCGCCAAAAGCTGATTTTGCTATCTAAAATCAGCTTAAAATTTAACTAAATTTCCAATACAAAAGCTTAAAAAAATTTGCACGCAAGCTGTAAAAAAAGCTTGGTGTACACCAAATTTATACTAGAATTTTTAAAACTAAAGTCCGTGTTCGTTAATAAATTTGTAGCTTTCGCAACCTTTTGCGTTTTTAAGATCGCACGATTTGCCAAAGTACTCTTTTGCGCGCTTGATATCTTCGTCTTTGCCACCTTGTATATATAAAAGTCCCAAATTTTGGCAGCTTTCGCTTTGTCCGTTGGTACAATCTTTATCTAAATAAAAATAGACTTTTTCAAGATCAGAGGCGACATATTTTCCGTTTGCGTAAATTTGGGCGAGTTTGGCGCAACTACCGCTAAAACCGCCATTGCATGCGATTTGTATATATTTGATGCCAGTTTGTGTATTTTGTGCTGTTAGGTTACCATCAAGATACATTTGCGATAGCGT
The DNA here is from genome assembly GCA_963541085.1 of uncultured Campylobacter sp. GTDB lineage: Bacteria > Campylobacterota > Campylobacteria > Campylobacterales > Campylobacteraceae > Campylobacter_B. Next base: position 11,925 of record CAUTSW010000012.1, on the reverse strand, counting down.
TTCACAGCTTGAATAAATGCGGTTTTTTTCGCAATTTTGTTTGTAAATTTGAATTGATTTTTCTAAATTTTGGCGCACAGCATCGCCTAAAATATACGCTTTTGCCAGTTCTTCACATCCGATAAATACGCCTTTAGAACAAGTTTTTTCAAACATTTCAAAAGCTTGAAATTTATCTACCTTTGTTCCAATGCCGTTGTTTAATAAAATTCCCACACTAAAACAAGATGGAGCAAATTTTTTCGTGCAACCTTTTTGGAAATTTGCAAATGCGCCAGTTAAATCGAGCGCTACGCCTTCGCCGTTTAACATCTTAACACCAAGAGTGTGGCAAGCTGCGCCGTTCTTTTCGCACGCGATACGTAAATTTGAAATTTCATCACCAAAACTAAATACAAAAAATATTAGAAAAATCAAAACACTTTTCAAAACTTAACTCCATAACTAAAATGGACTTATTCTAGTTAAAAATTGGTTAATTTTTGCTATAATCAGTCCGTTTTTTATCTTAAATGTAAGGAGAAATGATGAAAAATTCAATTTTTGTATGCGCTTTTGTATGCGCTTTTATTTTGGCTGGTTGCACAACCAAGGTTAGTAAGGATATAGGACGAGATGGAAAAATTTCGCAAGACAATGTAGTATTTCCTGATGCAAATAAGGCATGGGTAGAGCCTATTTCACCTACGAACGATATGATAAACAAAATCAAAGCCGGAGCAACTAAAGATGAAATTTTGCAACTTCTTTCACATCCGCATTTTCAAGAAGGAATGTTTAGAGTTGTTGAGTGGGATTATGTTTTAAAAAATAATGGCGGAATCTGCCAATATAAGATTATATTCGATAAAGACGGGCTTGCACAGTCATTTTTCGATAAACCTCGCGGTTGTGTAATCGGTGGCGATAGTGATCAAGACGGAGTAAAAGATGCGTTTGATAAGTGCCCAAATACTCCGCGTGGAATGGTTGTAGATGAGAATGGTTGCGAAAAAAGAGTTGATTTAAGCAAGGCTATTTTGTTTGATACAGCCAGTGCAAAAATAAAAAGCGTAGATGAAAAGATTTTAGCAAATTTAGTTGCACACCTTAAAAATCAACCAGAAGTTTCGATAATCATAGACGGACACACAGACTCTGTTGGAAGTGATAAGATGAATATGGTTTTATCACAAAAACGCGCCGACGCAACAGCAAATGAACTAATAAAACGTGGCGTAAGTGCGGATAAAATTTCAACAAGAGCGTTTGGTGAGAGTGCACCGATAGCATCAAATGATAGCGCAGATGGTAGAGCTAAAAATCGCCGTGTCGAAGTGAAATTTAAAAGATAATTAGTTGAAATTTACTTTTAAATTTAGACGTAAAATTTGATGGAAATTTGTAGATGATAGAGATAGAAAATTTACGTAAAAGCTTTGGCGGTAACGAAATTTTAAAAGGCGTAAGTGCGACGATAAATGATGGAGAAATTTTTGCGATTGTTGGGCAATCTGGTGCTGGAAAATCAACTCTTTTGCGATGTATAAACGCGCTAGAAAGCTACGATAGCGGGAGCTTGCGAGTAAATGGAAAAGAAGTTTTAGAGCAAAATACAAAGCAAATTCGCCAAATGCGTAAAAATATCGGTATGATTTTTCAAAATTTCGCTCTCTTAAATCAAAAGAATGTATTTGAAAATGTCGCACTTCCGCTTGAAATTTGGGGCGAAGATGAAAAAAAAATACGTTCGCGCGTGGGCGAATTACTAGAGATTGTGGGGCTTAGTGAAAAGATAAACGCCTATCCGCGCTCTCTAAGTGGCGGTCAAAAACAGCGCGTTGCAATCGCTAGAGCACTTGCTCTAAATCCGCAAATTTTGCTAAGTGATGAGGCTACATCTGCTCTTGATCCAAATATCACAAATCAAATTCTTTCGCTTTTAAAGCGCATAAATGCCGATTTTGGTATAACAATTATTCTTGTTACGCACGAAATGGAGGTCGTCAAATCAACGGCTTCTAGAGCGCTTTTGTTAAGTGGTGGCGAAGTTGTAAATTATGGTGAAACTTGGGAATTATTCTTAAAACCTGATGCAAAAATGCGTGAATTTTTGGGTGAAAAGATTATCTTGCCAAATGTTGGTGTAAATTTCGCGCTATATTTTCAAAAAGAGGTCGCTTTTGATAGCGTGATTACGCAAATGGCGCGAGATTTGAATATAAATTTAAATATCGTCTGGGGTAAAATTGAAGAGCTTGGCGGATTTGTTTTGGGATTTTTAGTGATAAATGCAAAAGATGAGCACCGCGAACGTGTAGCAAAATATCTTGAAAAAACGGGTGTTTTGTGGGAAATTTTGAGCTAAATTTTGTGTGGAATTTAAAATAAAAATTTGATTTGTTCGCTGTTTTCGTGAGAATTTAAATTTGACACAAATTTTAGATTTACGTTTGTATTGGTCTTTATAAATTTATGTTAAATTTAATTTTGATTGGCTTTGAAAATAGTTGCGTAATGGGTTTTGTAGCTTGAATTGCAAATCAAATTTCTTCAAATTTATTGAATAATTTAAAAATAATTTATAATAAAAAAGGTAAAAAATTGAAAAAAATTATATTTTTTAGTGTAATTTTTGCACTTTTATTTTTATATCCGCTTGTGATGAAAAACTCCATTTTTAGCGGGTTTGATACGCTTTCGGGTCTAAATTTCTTTGGCTTTATCGGGGCTAGTATCGATGAGTTTTTTAAAACAAATTTGAGTCCAAAAGCTTATAAAATCACATTTATGTTATTTAAAGCGACAAATGAGACGCTTTTTATGAGCCTTATTTCTACCTTGTTTGCGACGATTTTAGGTCTGATTTTGGCAATTATTTTGGTGCTTACTAGACGTGGTGGGCTTTGTGAGCGACCTAGTGTTTATGCTGTGCTTGATTTTGTTGTGAATATTTTTAGAAGTTTTCCGTTTATAATTTTGATGATAGTTTTGATACCATTTACCAAATTTATAGCTGATGCCAGTATCGGAACAACCGCCGCACTCGTGCCTTTGACTATCGCCACAGCGCCATTTATAGCGCGTTTAATCGAAAATGCGCTCATAGAAATTGACCCGAGTATCATTGAAGCTGCGCGAAGTTTTGGTGCGAGTAAATTTCAAATAGTATATAAAATTTTATTGGTTGAAGCCATTCCGGCACTCATAAATGTAATCACGCTTACACTTATTGTCGTAGTCGGATTTTCAGCGATGGCGGGGGCGATTGGAGGTGGTGGGCTAGGCGATGTCGCGGTCAAATACGGACACCAGCGTTTTCAAACTGATGTGATGATTTACACTGTTGTAATTTTGGTCGTGATGGTTCAGATTTTTCAATTTCTGGGTGATTTTCTTTATAGACGGACAAAAAAATAGTTTTTGTTTGTTGAAATTTGTGATTTTATTTGATGATAGGCGCGAATTTAGCCAAAAATTTATAGAAATTTGCAAACTACTCTCCTTAAAAGAAGATATTTTACAAAACTTTTCAAACCTTCTTAAAAAAATCTATTTATAGGGAATTAATCCCTATTAAATCCTTTTTTTGAGATTATTTTATTAACGCAGTTTAGAAATTATCCATTACAAGAGAACAGTCAAGATTTGCGTTAAAAAGCTCAAATTAAATTTTAAAGTCAGCAACCAAAACAAGCAAGAGCAAGAGCAAACAAATAAACCAACCAAAACAAAGCAAATTTAAGCCAAAAGTGATGAAGCCAAACAAAGACAAAACTGATGTCAAAGTAAACGATATTAAAGCCAGCTAAGCAAACTGTAAGCTAACAATTCCAAACCAACAAATCCAACAAAATAATCAACCAAACCCAACAATAAATCATCAAGCAAATAAAACTAAGAGTAGTGGCAAAGTAAATTTAAGTCCAATTTGACAATGATAAAACCGAGCAAATCAATTTAAGCCAAAAGTTATAAAACAAAATAAAGGTAAAACAAATTCAAGCAAAGCCACCCAAATCGAAGTGATTTTAAGCAAAATAAGTCAAAAATTTAAACAAAGAAAACCAAAAAGCCAAATAAGATGAAATAACAAATAAATCAATAACATTTGTATTACCGCATTTTAAATCAAAGTAAATTAACACTTAAAATCAAAGTGGCAGATTTTTGAGCTGTTTTTAATAATATTCCACATTGATTTAAAACGCAAAGTATCTAAAAATTTACCAAAAATCAATTTTTAAACTCATTACAAGCGTTTGATAAAAAATCTATTTATTGCACACACTTTGCCGTTTCTTGCGCGCCTATTGAGGCTTAAATAATGGCGGAAATTTGGTAGCAGTTTGTTGTTAGCGGTGCTGCGCGGTGGTGGGAAAAATCACACTATTTTGGGGCGCGATGATTACAATAGTGGCGCAGAAATTTGGCAGTTGATATGATGATTGGTAATTTGGGTGGCAATTTGTCTGTTAAATTTGGTGACAATTTGGCGGAGAAATTTAGTTGCGATTATTGGGCGATTTAGTGGGAAATTTAAAAGCGATTGCCAAGAAATTTCTCACATTTTTGAGTTAAATTTGCGCAATTATTAAAAATTTGGCGCGGTTGCTTTGCATGGTTGGTGTAATTTTGTAGCTAAAGGGGCGATTTGGTATTAGCTGTGTCGTGCTGGGAAATTTGGCTGAGAATTTAGAAAGGTTTTTATGTCATAGTTGGCTAAAATTGGTGGCTAAAATTATCGCTTTTGTATTGCGATACAGGGCTAAATTTCTGCCCAAATTTAAGCTTAATCGGTGTGTTTTCCGCTTTGCATGCGCTTGTTGCGTCTAAAATCACCTTGTTCGTGCCATTTATTCCACGCAAAATCACTCTTTTTTGCCCGAATTTACGCGGTTGTTTTGTTTGAATTAAATAAATTTAGCAGTTGTGGCGTGGTTATTTCGTGTTGTGGGGCGAAATTTATGCGATTGCGGGAATATTGATCCGCTCATACTGCGCAAATTTGTCGCTTTTGTGTGGTTGATTTGCGATTGCAATGGCTTTAAAAAGTAATTTAAGCTCTAAACAGCTCGCGCATAAACTAGCCGCGATTTAAACTACTTGAACAAAAACTTTAAACGCTTTTTTGAGCGCGTTTGTTTTAAAAAATGTATAAAAAACAAAGAAATTTGGATTAAATTTGCCTTGTGTGAATGTTTGCAAAGTGGATAAATTTTAAATTAATGTTTACAAAAATGGCGAATTTGAATAAAACATTTCTAGCACTGGCGCAAAATTAGCTAAGCCGTAGCTCTCGCTGCGTGTTACGCGGTTTAGATGTTTTAGTTAGATATTTTAGAAAAGGTGATGATTTACGGGCGTTTAACTAGAAATTATAAATTTAGTATCAAAACCAAGCAAATCTCAAAAAATACAAATAACTATCCGCCAAATTTATAAAAATAATTAAAAATAGGCTCTATTTTGTTGGGGTTTGTTTTGAAAAAAATGTAAGATGTTTCTATTTTTACAATCAGTTTTATAAGATATTTAGCTACAAAATTTATAACAATTAAAATCTTTATTTTTTAATTGTTTGAAATATTATTGCGTTTAAATTTGTTGGCTAATTTTTGATTTTTGTAATTTTTTTGTTTATGAAAATTTACTTTGTGGATTTTTGGCGCAAAATTTGTCGGAAATTATTGTTAAATAGCTTTAAGATGGCGCAAAGTTATTTTTATTTAATAATTTTGGCTAAAAGTGAGCAAGAATTATCGAATTTTCTTAAGTTTTGATAGATTTTTATATTTGACCAAACTTGGTCTTATTTTATAAAATAAAACGTCATAACGAATCTGTTTAAAACAAAATCCAGGCAACGCATAACGAAAATAGGGTGATTTTAAAATATAAATTTCATCGAAATTTGATTTTTTGCGTGAAAACGGATAAAAGTGACTGGAAAAAATTCAAAGCAAAACAAACTAAAATATGGCGTAAAATTTTGTCAAATTTAAATATCCATTCTGCCCTTAATTGCCTTTATAATCGAGAGCATATCGACATTTTCTAGGCTCACGCCAGTTGGCACGCCTTGTGCGATTTTGCTAAATTTTAGTCCGTAATTTTGCAATTTATCTTCTAAAAAAAGCATTAGTGCATCTGAATTGATGCTTGGCGTGAGCGCGAAAATTATCTCTTTTGTGCCGTTTCGCTCAATGGCGTAAGTTAATTTGTCGATGTTTTTGGCGTCTTCTAGTACAAAATATCGCCCTTCGTATGAGCCTGTTTGTTCAATCACTAGCATATCTTTTGAGCTCTCTATAACACACAAAATATCGCCATTTCGCGTCTCATCAGCGCAAATTTCGCAAATTTCGTTTTCGCTAATACCGCCGCAAATTTGACACTTTTGTAATCCAGAAACCGCATTTTCAATGCTATTTGCCAAGCGCAAACCCAAAAATGAATCAGACAAACTCACAAAATACGCATATCTAATCGCCGATTTTTTTCCGACGCCAGGGAGTTTTTCAAAGCACTCCACTAGATCATCAAACTTATCGATTCCAAGCTTCATTGTGTGGCGCCTTTTTGATCTAAAGTTTCGCCGTTTTTATCTTTTTTGCTATCGTTTTGTGCGTTAAAATTTGAATTTTTTGTTTGTTGCAAATCGCATTTTAAATCTTTACCAAAAGCGACAATGAAATTATGCTCACCGTTGGCGTAAAAATACTCAAATTTAAACCCGTGCAACTCACAAATTTTATCAATAATATAAAGCCCAAGCCCCATACCGTTTGCGCGCTCATTTTTGTTGCGCACAAAAGCCTGCTTGTAGTGTTCGATTGAAATTGGTAGAGCTGCGCCTTTGTTTGAAATGCAAATTTCGTCTTTATTTGCGACGATTTTGACGTGTCGATCATCTGCGTATTTTAGAGCGTTGTCGATTAAATTTTTAATTGCAAGAGCAAAAATTTGAATATCTACGTTTAAAATCGCATCCGATTCTATCTCGACACTTACGCGCTCATCCCATTTTTCCATCATTAAAATATCTCGCGCTTGTTCTAAAATCAAGCTTAAATGGCACTCTTGAATATTTAGCGAATAGGATTTTGAGAGCAGTTGCTCAACCTTTGCAAATTCGTTTATTAAAATTTCTAGTCGTTCAAAAATGCTAACCAAGCGCGTTTTTTGTCGCTCATCTTCGATCATTTCGCATACGATTCGCCCTTTGCCGATCGGTGTTTTTAATTCGTGCATAATCGTGCGCAAAAATAGCTGACGGGATTTTAAAAGTTCGCGGATTTTTTTTACGGCGCGATCAAATTCAAAGCTAAGTTGCGCGATTTCGTCATTTGTATCCTTGGGGCTTTGGATTATGATATCAATGTTTCCGCTGGCAAATTTTTTGATATTATTGTTTAATTTTTTGAGCGGCAAGAGTGATTTTATGACTGAATAATAGAGCCAAATTAATAGTCCAAATGTGATGAAAAAGCCAAGCCAAGCAGGATCTGTGACGTTTTTTGTATCTAGACTTTCAAAACCTATGCTAAATGTTTCATTGACGATAAAAAGATAGAGTGTGTCTTTAAACTCAACCGAAACAAAGGCACCTAAAATCGTGTGCTGTTTGAAAATTTCCCTGCCTTGATTTGTGATTTGTACTATTTTTGTCTTGTCATTTACTATTTCCATATTGAAATTTGAGAAAAATCGCTTTAAATCTTGTGGCGGGCGGTTTTTATCGTAAAGACTAATTAAATATGTAATCGCGCTAAGCTGGGTGCTTTCCGCCTTTTTTAGTGCATTTTCGTGCTGTGTGTGACCGATAATCGTAAAAAGTAGCGCCACAAAAAGTAGCGCTACAGCAAAAATCACGAAAATTTTATAGTAGATTGAATTTTTCATCCGATAAGCTTATAGCCGATACCACGCACTGAAAATATGTGTTCTGGTTTTTTAGAGTTGTCGCCGATTTTTGTTCTTAAACGCCCGATGATTACATCTAAACTCTTTGAATCCTTGTCTTTTAGGCTTTTGCAGTGATATACAAGCTGTTCGCGCGAAACAGAAAAGCTGTGTTGCTTGATTAGATACTCTAAAATTTCATATTCGGCTGGTGTTAAAGAGAGTGCTCTATCTTCAAAGTAAATTTCATGACGTTTTTCGTCAATTCTAAACGCACTCTCGCTTATTGTCTCCTCTTTTTCAGCTGTTGTTTTTTTGTAGCGACGAATCAGACTCATAATGCGCGCGTGCATCTCTTTTGGATCATAAGGCTTTGGCAAATAATCATCTGCGCCGATTTGAAGTCCAACAACGCGGTCGCTTACATCGCTTCTAGCTGAGCTAATTATAATAGGAATATCATATTTTTCGCGGATCTCTTTACAGACTTCTAGTCCGTCCATTCCAGGCAAAGTTAAATCCAAAATCAATAAATCGAAATTTTTAACCCCTGCGCTAAGCCCTAAATATGGGTCTTCAAAATTTGTAACTTTGATATTAAATTTGATTAGATATTCAGAAAGTAACGAAGCAAATTCGGAGTCATCTTCTATCATTAAAACATTTATCATTTAGCTTTCCTTAATTTTAAAAATTTGTGAAAATCGGGCGCATTATACTAAAAAATGGTAACAAAATCATAAAATAACACTCCAAATTTACGTCGCAATTTATCTGCTTTTTATAATGTTTTTGTAAAATAGGCGATTTTTAAATTTTTAAAGGATTAAATTTGGAAGAGTTCGATTATTATGAAATTTTAGAAATTTCGCGCGGAGCAAGTGGCAATGAGATCAAAAAAGCCTATCGTCGCTTGGCTCTTAAATTCCACCCAGATCGTAATCAAGGTGATAAAGAGGCCGAGGAGAAATTTAAAAAAATAAACGAAGCATATCAAATTTTAAGCGACGAACAAAAACGAGAAATTTACGATAAATATGGCAAAGACGGATTAAACGGTGGTGGTTTTGGCGGTTTTGATGGATTTGATATGGGTGATATTTTCGAGTCGTTTTTCGGAAGAGGCGATAGAAAACGTCGCGCCAAGGCCGATAAATATGAGCTAGATGTCGAGCTTCCTCTCACAATTGAATTTATGGAAGCTGTAAATGGCGCAGAAAAAGAGCTTGTCTATACAATTAAAAAGCCGTGTAAATCGTGCGATGGCACAGGCGCAAAAGATGGCAAAACACAAAGCTGTCCTACGTGTGGTGGCGCAGGGCAAATTCATCGTAGAAATGGCTTTATATCATTTGCGCAAACGTGTCCAAAGTGTGGTGGTAGCGGGACTATCATCACTCAAAGATGTGGTTCGTGCCATGGCGCAGGCTATGAGCTAGAAGAGAAAAAATATCAATTTAAAATCCCAAAAGGCGTTGATAGCGGTATGAAAATCCGCGTCGCAGAAAAGGGAAATCTCTCAAAAACTGGCGAATTTGGCAATTTATATGTTGTAATTCGTATAAAAGATCATGAAAAATTTATCCGAAATGGCGATGATGTCTATGTTGAGGTGCCTATTTTTGTTACACAAGCGATGCTTGGCGAGACGATTAAAATCAGTGCGCTTTATGACGAAAAAGAGCTTAAATTAAATGTCGGTACAAAAGATGGTGAGCAATTTATCTTCCAAAATGAAGGCATTGAAAATGTCCGCACCAAACAACGAGGCAGATTTATCGCTCAAATCGCGCTAAAAATGCCAAAAAAATTGAGCGATGAGCAGATTGCGCTTGTGAAAAAACTACAAGAGAGCTTTGGAATTAGCGTTGATGAGAGCGCAAATGATGAAAATTTCTTTGATAAAATCAAAAATCTGTTTAAATAAATTTTTTATCTCAATTTAATATAAATTTCTCTATCAAGTAAAATTTGATAGAGAAAAAGAGGCTTAGCTCATAATCTAAATTTCTATAAAAAACAGCGGCGTAAAGCCTAAAATCGCTATGATAAAGATAAATTCTTTGCGCCAAATTGCCCCGAGCGAGAGCAAATTCGAGGCTAAAAACAGCCAAAATGGTATGTGTGTTTGATATATTGGTAGTTTGAAATTTAAAAACGCGATTAAATATTCATCTAATAGCCAGCCAACGCCAAATGTGTGCAAAATCACGCTAAGCGGATAAAATATGACGAATACAAACGAAAGCGGGATTACGGCCAATTGTCCTGCACTGATGGTCTCAAAGAAAAAATACACAGGCAAATTCATCGCCAAAAAGACAAATAAATTCAGCAAAATTGTGTCGATGAAATTACCAAATTTACCCCAAAAATGAGCGCAATAAGCAAAAATATAAAACACTCCAAGGCAGGAAAAATAAAATCCGATCGAAAATAAAAGCGACGGAAAAAGCGCGATTAAAAAAGCGACGCCGATAAAAAGATTTCCAAAACTAACAAGGCGCAGATTTCGCACGAGCAAAATAAATCCAAAAACGCCCATCGCAAGCGAGCGCAGATAGCTTGGCACAAAATCTAGCACGAATAAATATCCAAAAAGTAGGGCGAAAATAGCTACAGAAATGTCAAATTTCGCGCTGCGCCACGGGAAAAATCGCGCCTGAAAATATCGATAAACCCAGTGCAAAACGAAAAAAAGCGTACCAAAAATAATGCCTATGTGAAACCCACTAATCGCAACCAAATGCGCGATGCCCCAGCGCGTAATATCTGCGCGCAACTCCGCGCTAATGGGTGTTGCAAGAAATAAAGCGAGATAAAATTCGGCGATTTTATCTGAGTTTTTTGCATGGCTAGTCAATGTGGGATTTTGCGTAGGCGGATCATTTAAAGGCAAATTCGGCGTGTGTTGAGCGCGAATGAAATTTTGAAATTTCGCTAGGTTGCTTGTGGGGATCAAAACTAACTCACGATTAAAAGATGGCGCGTAGAAATTTTGGCTAAGAAAATTATAGAAATTTAAATTTTGTGTGCTAATTTTTGCGTTTATGGCGAAATTCGCGCGTTCATTTGGCGCGATTGTGTCTATTTTAGCATTAAATTTAGCATCAAAACTTGTTGTATAGATCGTAAAATCATCTGTTTTTAGTTTTAAAACGAGATATTTTTTGCCATTTTTGTTGCTTTTGTAATAAAAATTTTGTATTTTTGCATGAATTTGCACTGAATTTTGAGCTTGAAATTGGCGAAATTTAAGAAATTTAAAACCCACATTTATCGCAAAAATCGCAAAAGCTATAATCGCAAAAATCGCTATTTCGCGCCTATTTTCAAATAAATCAAATTTCATTTTTTAAATTTTTGTCAAATTTGTATTAATGCTGCGGGGCTGATATTTTTGTTTTAGATACATGACGCTATCCTTAAATTTAGTTTAACAAAGAGATGAAACGAAAAATTATACCTGCAATTTTTATAAATTTCTAAAATTATTTATCGCTTGTTTTAGAAGTTCTCATCTATTTTATCTTTTTTAGTATTTTGAATAAAATTTGGGCTAATTTTACCTGCATGAATACACTTGTAAAGCGAGTGTTGTAGTGGGTTGATTTGCAACTTTTGCAGATGCGTGTTTTTTGTGTTTAGATGTTTTAGAAATAGCGATGAATGTTTAGCTTTTGAATCGGATTTAAATTTATGGAAATTGAGCTGAGTTTAGATTTTAAATTTCTAGCTAATTTTGCATTCTAATTTTTAAAATTGATAAAAAGTTAAATTTTTATTCTGCTTTGTTGAGTAAAATTTGGTTTAATTTATGTGTTAAATTTTTTATTCTTGCTTGTTTTTGTTCTATAAAATATATAAATAATTTTGAGATTATACTTGGCAAATTTCAAAAACTTTTTATGTGTGATTTATTGTGAATATAAAATATAGAACAAATTTGCTATTTTACTTGAAAGATATAAAGATTATAAAATAAAAAAAGTGGTGTCCTGCGTTGGATTCGAACCAACGACCCCCTCCTTAAAAGGGAGA
>CAUTSW010000011.1:0-27347 GCA_963541085.1 uncultured Campylobacter sp. | reverse complement strand
CCCTCAGCCAAACAAAACGGCACGACATCTTGACTAAGCGCGCTAGCCCCAGCTATCATACAGCTTTCGCCAATTCGCACAAACTGATGCACGGGAGTTAGCCCGCCAACAACAGCGTAATCGCCCATTTGCACGTGTCCTGCTAAAGTTGCATTGTTTGCTAAAATGATATTATCGCCCAAAATGCAATCATGCGCGATATGACAATATGCCATCATAAATAAATTTCGCCCAATGCGTGTAAAACCATCGCCTTTGTGCGAACCGCTAGAGATCGTGCAAAATTCGTGGATAACGGCATTTTCGCCGATAATTAGCCCAGTTTTTTCGCCACGCTCAAAGCTCATATCTTGCGGAATTTCGCCCACAATCGCATAAGAAAAAATTTGAGAATTTGCGCCGATTGTTGTATCGCCAATAATCCTAGCCCCCTGTTTTATCGTGCAGTTTGCGCCGATTTTCGCATCACGGCTTATGTATGCGTAGGGCTCTATTATCGTATTTTCGCCAATAATTGCGCCATCTTCGATGATCGCTGTGTGGTGAAAATTTGCCATTTATTTATCCATAATCATCGCTTGAAGCTCGGCTTGTGCTGCCAATTTACCATCAACATAAGCTTCGCCATTTAGCACCCAAATTCGCCCACGATGTTTAATCACGCTGATTTTATACTCTAATTTATCGCCAGGGCGCACCGGAATGCGAAATTTGGCTTTATCAATACTCATAAAATAGACAACCTTATCGCTTAAATCCTCGTCATTTGTGCTCTTAAACGCCAAAACTCCGCCAGCTTGCGCCATGCCTTCTATTATCATTACGCCAGGGTATATCGGGTGTTCTGGAAAGTGTCCTTGAAAAACCTGCTCGGCGATTGTTACGTTTTTATAGGCTGTGATTGTCTCGTTTGGCACTATTTCTACGACGCGGTCTATGAGTAAAAACGGGTATCTGTGGGGTAAAATTTGCATTATTTCATTAACATCTAACATTAAAATTTCCTTTGAATTTCACTTTAAAAAATCGCGCAATACTATCAAAATGTTACTAAAATTTCCCTAACATCTAAAAAAATGTCGCTTTTTGCTTCAAAAAAATATCGCCCAGCTTTAATCTCGTCTGAATTTAAAAGCAAATTTCGCGCACGAATTTGCGCTTTTATTTCGGGTGGATTAGAGCAAATTTCGCTTACATTTTTATACGAAAATCCGCAAATTTGATTAAATTTATTAAGAGAAAAAAGCTTAATCTCCTCTTTTTGTGAAATAAATTTATCGCAGTTTGTGACTATATCAAATTTGGCTTTTTCGCGCTTAAAATGCGAATTATAAAGCCAAAAAGAGGACAGAGTTTTTGCGTTTGATTGTGCTTGTTGTGTGCAAATTTTTCCGTCTTTTTCGGATGCGAGTTTTTCATAAACCACGCGCGCAAAAAGCAGACGATAATTTATAAATTTATCTCGATAAATTTCATACTTTTCTTTGTTCTCATCGCATTTTGCAGCACGCTCATACAAAGATAATCTCTCCTCAATAGATGCTGGTAAAATTTCGCGCGAAAGTGGCGAAATGAGCTCATAAATTTGCCCTGCATTGAAATTTTGTGCTGAATTTTGTCTATCAAATTTGGCTTGATTTTCTATGTCAAATTTCATCAAATTTCCGCGCGAGTTTTGCAATCCAAAAACACAACCGCAATAGTTTTGATGATAGAGTTTTTCATCTTTTGCCAAAGCAAATTGCGCCCCCGTTCCGCCATTTTTGCGAAAATCCGGAGCGATAAAATCTATTTCAAATTTTTTGCTAAGTTCACTCATGACCAAATTTAGCTGATCAAAAGATTTTTTTGGACTCATTAAAAGTGTTGTTGTGATACACTTTTCGCCTAAATTTTTTGCTAATTTAAACGTCTTTTCAAGCCTGAATTCAAAACATTTTAAGCATCTTGCACCCTTTTCTGGCTCATTTTCTAATCCGCGCGCAATCTCAAACCATGCGTCTATGTCGTATTCGCCTGCGATTATTTGGATGCCTAGCTTGCGCGCGTTGCGCTTTACGTCGTTTAATCTAAGGCAAAACTCGCCATAAGGGTGAATGTTTGGATCATAAAAAAAGCCGACGATCTTTTCATTTGGATAGATTTGGCGCAAACGTGTTAAAAAATATGCGCTATCTACGCTACAACAAATTTGAACTAGCAAATTTCACTCTTTATTTGCATCATCAAGTACTTTTTGTGCGTGACCCGCGGCTTTTACGCTTTTGTAAATTTTAGAAATTTTGCCCGTTTTATCGATAATAAATGTAGATCTTACGATGCCTAAATATTCGCGCCCGTAATTTTTGCGCACTTGATAGACGCCATAGAGCTTGGCGACCTCTTTATTTTCGTCGCTTAATAAAATATGCTTTAGTCCAAATTTCTCGCTAAATTTTGCGTGTGAAGTGGTGCTATCTGGGCTTATTCCAATAACCGCGAAATCTCGTGCGATAAAATTTGCGTAAATATCGCTAAATTCGCACGCTTCTTTTGTGCAGCCTGGCGTGTTATCTTTTGGATAAAAATACAAAACGACATTTTTGCCAACAAAATCACTCAAATTTATCGCTACGCCATCGCTGTTTTGGAGCGTAAAATTTGGCGCTTTATCACCTACGTTGAGCGTGATTTTTCTCTCTAAATCTTCTTTGCTAAATTCCATCTTATTCTCCTTTTTTGATATCTTCGACGCTTTTTCCGCCAAAATAGAAGTTTGAACCAGCAATCTCTTCAAATATCACGACGATTCGCTCATTTGCTTTTCCTAGTTCATTTACGAAAATTTCGCTGATTTGTTTGGCGATTTTATCTTGTTTTTCTTTGCTTGGTAGCGGCGCGGTAGCTTTTATGTTTATTAAAGGCATATTTTCTCCTTGATTAAAATTTCGTGATTATATCAAGTTTTTTTTGGTAAAATAGCCCATTTTTTACCAAAAGAAAGGATACAAAATGGCAAAAATCAAAGAAGCGAAAAAAATTTGGATGGACGGAAAGCTAATTGATTGGAATGAGGCTAAAATTCATGTCTTAACACACTCTTTACACTATGGAAATGCTGTATTTGAGGGTATTCGTGCATATCAAACAAAAAAAGGTTTGGCTGTATTTAGACTAGATGAACACACAAAAAGACTTTATAATTCGGCAAAATCTTGCTTGATAGATATTCCTTTTTCTTACGATGAGTTATTTAATGCGCAAATTGAGCTTTTAAAAGCAAATGATTTTAAAGATACGGTCTATTTGCGCCCGATTGTTTGGTTTGGCTATGGCTCAATGGGCGTTAGCGCAAAAGAGTCTCCTGTAAATGTCGCGCTTGTTGCGTGGGAGTGGGGCGCATATATGGGTGATGAGGCTTTAGAAAATGGCATAAAAGTAAAAATCACATCTTGGATGAAAAATCCACCAACATCAATGATGAGCAAAGCAAAAGCTAGCGCAAACTATTTTAACTCACAAATGGCAAATCACGAGGCGATCACTTGTGGATATGATGAGGCGTTGCTTTTAGATCAAAATGGCTTTATCGCAGAAGGCTCTGGCGAGTGCTTTTTTATCGTGCGTGATGGGACTTTGATTACGCCTGAAAATGATACGAGTTTGGAGAGTATTACACAAAAAACCATCATAGAAATTGCACGTGAGTTAGGCTATAAAGTATCGCGCCACCGCATTACACGCGATGAGGCGTATTTAGCTGATGAGGCGTTTTTTACAGGCACAGCGGCTGAGGTTACGCCGATTACGAATATCGACGGACGCATTATAGGTAGCGGAAAGATGGGCGAGATTACATCACACTTACAGCATGTCTATTTCGCAGCAGTTCGCGCTGAAAATCCAAAATATGAACACTATTTAACTTTTGTAAAATAAGGAAAGATATGCAAGCAGACTTAAACGACTATTTTAATAAAAACAAAAAAAACGATAAAAACGACAACAAAAATGGTCAAAATATGCCAAATTTTGACCTCAAAATGCCAAATTTTAACGGATTTGGCAAATTTGGCGGGGTGATATATTTTTTTATTTTCGTCATTTTAATCTTGTTTGTTACAAAGCCATTTGTAATCATAAACTCAGGCGAAGTAGGCATCAAGTCAAATTTGGGTAAATTTCAACCAGATCCATTAGACCCAGGATTTCATATATTTGTGCCGTTTATTCAAAAAGTATATATAGTAGATACAAAAGTCCGCATGATAGATTATACATCGGGAAACGACAATGAGACTTTCACGCAAAATTCTGGAATTTTACGTAAAGATTCGATCGCTGTGATGGATGCTAGAAATTTACCTGTAAATATCGATTTATCGGTGCAATATAAATTAAACGAAAAAACCGCGCCACTTACGATCGCTGAATATGGTCCAACTTGGGAGAGTAAAATCGTCGATCGCGTCGTTTTAGATGTTGTAAAAAGCATAATCGGAAAATACACAGCTGAAAATTTGCCAACCAAACGTAATGAGATCGCAAACGCAATAAACGAAGATATTTCAGCCAAAATTAACGCGCTAGATAATAAACCTGTCGATTTGCAAACCGTGCAACTTCGCGATATTATCCTATCAAATAACATAAAAGAGCAAATTGAGCGCGTCCAAATCGCAAAACAAGAGGCTGAGCGCACAAAATATGAGGTTGAACGCGCAAATCAAGAGGCGCTTAAAAAAGCTGCGATCGCAGAAGGAACCGCCAAAGCGATAAAAATCGAAGCACAAGGAAAAGCGCAAGCGATCCTAATCGAGGCAAACGCGACAGCCATCGCAAACAAAGAGATAGCTCGTTCGCTTGATTCAAATTTGCTAAATTTAAAGCAGATCGAAACACAGGGCAAATTTAATGAAGCTTTGCGCGAAAACAAAGACGCTAAAATTTTCCTAACCCCTGGTGGCGCGGTGCCTAATATCTGGGTTGATATCAAAGACAAAGCCAAACAAAGCGCGATAAATGATTAAAATCGATTGGGAAAAATGCGGCGGATTAATCCCTGCAATAATCACCGACGCAAAAGATAACTCCGTTTTGATGCTTGCTTATATGAACGAAGAGGCGTTAAATTTGAGTTTGCAAACTGGATTTGCGCACTATTTTTCGCGCTCTAAAAATCGCATCTGGAAAAAGGGCGAAGAGAGCGGAAATGTCCAAAAAATCGAGCGCGTGATGGTCGATTGCGATAACGATACGCTTTTGATTTACGTTTGTCAAAATGGTAGCGCGTGTCATACGGGTGCTAAAAGTTGCTTTTTTAAAGAGATTAAATTTGATGGCAAAATTGAGTCAAACATTGATGAAAATGCCAAAAATTTGCGCCCAAAATATGATGTTTTAGATGAAATTTACCACTTGATTTTAGATAGAAAGCTAAACGCCGACCCACAAAATTCATATGTAGCGAAGCTTTTTAGCAAAGGCGAAAACGCTATTTTAAAGAAAATTTGCGAAGAAGCGGGCGAGTTTGCTTTTGCTTGTAAAGATTTGAGCGAATTTGAAAAAATGGCGAAAATACAGACGAAATTTCAGAGTGAAATTTGTGAAAATTTAGATACAAATTTAATCAAACAGCAAAGCGCGATTTTAGATGAAATTTCTAGCTCAAATTTAGACGCGTCGCAAAATTTGCAAGCTCTTGCGCGCGGGGCAAATTTGGCTAAGTTTCATAGCGAATTTGATCCACAAAAATTTGGCGAACATATAAAAGGCGACCCAAAATATGATGTCGTTTATGAGTGCGCGGATCTGATTTTTCACGCGCTTGTCGCTCTTGCTGGGCACAACATCTCGCCAAAGCAAATTTTAGATGAGCTTATCCGTCGCGAAGGAACAAGCGGAATCGCCGAAAAAAATTCACGCAAAAATTAATTTTTGAGTTTAAAATTTAGTCTAATTTAAAGTCAAATTTTAGGCTAAATTTGCTCACGTAATTTGTGATTTTTGCATTAATGATTTTTACTAAATCGATGTGATACTCAACTAAATTTTCAAATTTATTTTTTACGCTAAATCCAATCTCTCATTTAAAAAATCTGAATGCTTAAAATAAAATTTATCTTTTATTGATTATTATTAGCGCGCCAAAAAAACTTGATTTTTATCAAGAATAAAAATATGAAAAGGGTAAGAAAATGAAAAAAACGCTTAGTGTTTTATTTCTCATAGGTGTCTGCTTTGGAGCAAATTTAGCAGATATTCAAAAAGACAAAGTCATCAAAATAGGCGTGCGAATGGATCAAACTCCGTTTTCGGCTATGAAAAATGGCAGTTTTGAAGGCTTTGAAGTTGAACTCGCCAAGGCAGTCGCGAAAAAAATCGCTGGCAATGATGTAAAGATCGAGCTAATTGGCGTAAATGCCAAAGATAGAGTTCCTTTTTTGCAAGATGGACGCGCGGATATAATGTTTGCGAATATGACGGTGACGCCAGAGCGCATGAAATCTGTTGATTTTTCGATGCCGTATCTATCTAGCGTGCAATCTCTCATAAGCAAAAAGGGCTCTAATATCAAAAAAATCAGCGACCTAAGAGATTGCAAAACACTTGTAATTCCTGGTACGACGAGTTTTGATTATGTTAAAGCTCATCCTCAGCTTGGTATAAAAGATGTCGAATGCGAAAACTCAAAAGATTGCTTTAAGAAATTTCAAGATGGCGAGGCTGATGCATATTTACACACAAATATTTTAAATGCGACTTGGACGCTTATGGATGGGAGTTTAGAGGTGTCATTGCCGGTTGTTGGCGAGTATGAATTTATCGCAGCAGCTGTTATAAAAGAGAATAAAGAGCTTTTAAAAGCTGTAAATGATGCGCTAATGAGCCTTAGTAGCGAGGGCGAGTTTCAAAAGCTTTATAGAGATATTTTAGAGCCATATTATCGTGGTAAAATTGAGAAAAAATATCTTTTACTAGATGATGTTTATAACTCTTTATCTCTTTAAAATTTAAACTAAATTTCACACGGTTTTAGCCTAAATTTACACGCCAAATTTGGCTAAAATCGCACAACTTTTCTATATTTTTTATTGCAAAAAATTTTATAAATGTGATGATGATTTTCAAAAATAATTAAGCTCAAATTAAATATACTTTGCAATTATTTTTAATTTAAGGAAATTTTTAGATGAAAAGGCTTCACTTTTACGCGCTTTCGTTATTGGCTGTTAATACACTTTTTGGCGCAAATTTGGCGGACTCTTCACAGATTAAAAAGCAAAAAGAGGGCACACCACCACCACTAATCACACCAAATTTGGCCCAATCTTACTTTCCAGAAAACCAATTTGATCACTCTAGACGAAACGAATATTTTTTCGTTACGGATAAAATCAATTCCGCAATGAGCCCTTTTAAACTTGCAAGCGGCGTCTATAATGGTTCTTTTTACGGCTCGGCACTTACGCAAATGCGCGCTTCAAACGTCTATGGCGCACTAAATTTTGGCTACACAAAAGCAAACGATTATAAAGACGGCGCAGGGCAAAAGGTCGGCTTTGGATACAAAAGAAAAAATGGCGCGTTAATGCTAGGGCTTGTGCCAAATGAATTAAACGAGCTAAAATTTACATATTTGCGCGATGAAATTTTAGATGATAAACAACCTCAACACGGAATGGATTCGCGCAAAACTACGCGCGATATTTTCAAATTTGATGCGCGTTTGGGTGAAGAAAATTTAGATAATACGCTAAGTTATGGTGCCCGTTATCGCAAAATCCGTCGCGAAAATGATAACTATTCGCTAAGGCAAGTGCCATCGGCAGCGATGATGCTTCCACTTGTAAAAATGAAGCGCGATATTTGGGATTACTATCTAAAATACGATTTAGAATTTAGCAGACATCACAATCAAATCGGCTTTTCTTATGAGAACGACGATCATAAAGGCTATAGATATAAGCACAATCTAAATGCGCCAGATATGCAAAATGCCTTTCGCGTCCCTGATGTGCGCGTGGATCGCTACAAAATTTTCGATAATTTTCGCGTAACGATTGATGAGCAAAACGCCATCTTACTAGCTCTTGCCTATGAGATCAACCGCGCAAAAGCAAATGCAAACAATACGGCGTTAAATCATGGTAAATTTCCTGCGCCACGCAAAATTTATCAAAGATATTATGGCGTAAATTTTGATGGCAAAGTAGATCAAGAAGCGCTTAGCGCAGAGCTAGAGTATGATTTTACTCCGACATCTACGCAAAAATACAGCTTAAATTTGGCTCATATCGAGCGTATTGGCGATAATACAGAGCGTTTTAGTGCACTATTTAATCCGCGCACTTTCAAAAATCCAACAACGCCACAAGAAAAAAAGATATTTAAAAACATGTGGGGCAAACAGATGAATATCGGCAATCCGTTTTTGAAAAATGAAGAGCATAATTTCATTAAGTTAGGCGCAAATTTAAAAAGCGAAAACTACAAAGGCTATATGAACTCACTCTTTGGCGATGCTTATGAGTTTGGCGGGGAGTTGCTTTTAGACGAGGTAAAAAATCTCATTATTTACGACCGCTTACAACGTGATGGTGCATTTATCGTGCGAAATGTTGATGCGAGAATTTTCAGCGCAAAAGCCTATTCAAAGTATAATTTCAATCCAAATTTCGGCGCAAAAATCGACGCGATTTACACTTACGGCCAAAACAAAACAGATGCTAGAGCACTCTATCAGGTGCGCCCATTTGAGATAAATTTAAATCTTGATTACAAAGACTATTTTTCGCTTGGCACATATAATTTTGGCTCAAATTTACGCGCTGTTTCGCGCCAAAACCGTGGCGATTTTGACGTAAAAACAGGACTTGGCATAGATAATAAAGAGAGCGCAAAAGGTTTTGCGACGATGGATCTTTATGCGGGGTTAAATTTCAAAGATAAATTTGGTGTGCGCCTTGGTGTAAATAATATTTTTGATAAAAAATATTCGGAGTTTATCAGCGGAAATCACGTCGAAGCACTTGCGCCAAGCGTTGTAAATGCGCCTGGACGAAACGTATATTTAAGCTTTCACGCGGCGTTTTAAGTAGAAAAATTTAAAAAGGAAATCAAATGAAAAGACGAGAATTTATGAAATTTAGTGCGGTTTTGGGTGCTACGGCGTTTGCAAATCCGCTTTTTGCAAGAGAGAGCTTTACGATTTATGGTGCGCCAGCTTTGCCATCTTTGACGATAGCGGTCGCGCTTTTGCAGGGAAATTTGGCTAAAAATTATGATGCTAAACTTCAAACTTGGCGCGATCCAGATCAGCTTCGAGCAGGTGTTGCAAACGGCACATTTAAAGTTATGATGAGCCCTAGCAATGTCGGACTAAATTTGGCTAATCAAGGTCAAAACGTCGGACTTGTAAATATTTTAACAAATGGCTTTACGAGCATAAGCGCAAAGCGCAAAATTTCAAATTTAGCCGAGCTAAAAGGGGCTAAGTTTTTAATTCCTTTTAAAGGCGATATGCCAGATATCATAATCCATTCGCTCTTTAAGGCCCTTAAAATAGACCCCGCACAGATAAAAATCGAATACGCAAGCTCGCCCGTTCAGGCTGCAGAGCTGTTTTTGAAAAAAGATTATGAGTTTGCGTTTTTGCCAGAGCCAATGGGTAGTGCTTGCATTTTAAAGGGCAAAAAAATGGGCGTTAAAGTCGAGCGATGCTTGGATTTAGCGCAAACTTGGGGCGATGTTTTTGGCGTTAAGCCTGTGATTCCACAAGCCGGAATTATCGCAAATCGCGACTTTTTCGTAGCACACAAAGGCGATTTTGAAATTTTACACACGGATTTGATAAACGCTCTTGAATGGATAAAATCAAACACGCAAAGCGCGGCTGAGATCGGCACAAATTTATTCCCAGCCCCCGCTCCTGCGATTGCGATGAGTCTGCCTTTTTCAAATTTGGTCGTCACAAAAGCTAGCGAAATAAAGCCTGAATTAATCAAATTTTATGAAGTTTTACACGAGTTTAACCCGAAATTAATCGGCTCTAAAATGCCACGCGACGAGTTTTTCTTATGCTAAAAATCGACAAAGTCCGCGCCAAACAGCATGCGATTTTCATCGTGATTGACTATCTTTGGGGTGGATTTATGGCGCTTGGGATTGTTTTTGCGCTTTGTGCGCTATGGCAGATAGGTAGCGTAAATTTTGGCGAGTTTTTAATCCCTGCGCCACTTGATGTTGGCAAAAAAGCCTTAGAAATTTGCTCTAAATTTGGCGAAAATGGGCTTGAAATTTCGCTATTTCGCGCTTTGATTGGCGTTAGCGTTTCGCTTATAATTGGCATTGGCGCGGGGCTAATTGCTGGAAGCTATAAAAGCGCGATGGCGTTTTTATCACCACTAATTACGATTTTGCTTGCCACTCCGCCGATTATTTGGATAGTTTTGGCGGTGTTTTGGTTTAGTTTTGGAAATCCTAGCGTGCTTTTTACTATCATTGTGATTGTTGCGCCGCTTACTTTTGCTAGTTCGGCGATGGCGATGGCGAGCGTGGAAAAAGCGTACGAAGAGCTATTTGACGCCTATAAACTGGGTATTTTTAAAAAAATTCGCTACCTTTATATACCACATCTTTTAGGGCGCATAATCTCTGCTATATCTGTCGCTGTGGCAAGTGGCGCGAAAGTTTTGGTGATGAGTGAGCTTTTAGGTGCAAATGATGGTATCGGCGCGAAAATCGCGGACGCTAGGGCGATGTTAGAGGCGAGTGAAGTTTTGGCGTATGTCTGTTTGATTATCATTTTTGTTGCACTTTTTGAGTATCTAATCTCAAAGCCTTTGCAACTAATCTTTATGCCGTGGATTCGCTGATGAAAACGTTAGAAATTTCGCACGTGAGATTTGAAATTTTGCGTGATGTGATTGTGAGAGATTTTAGTATGAGTTTGCGCGAAGGCGAGGTTAAGACGCTTTTTGGCGCGAGTGGCTGTGGTAAAACGACGCTTTTGCGGCTGGTTTGTGGGCTAGAAAACCCAAAATTTGGCGAAATTTCTAACGGATTTAATAAAATTTCTTTTCTTTTTCAAGAGAACCGCTTACTACCAAATTTGGACGCTTTGCAAAATATCGCAATTTTTATGCATGAAGTAAATTTAGATGAAATTTACTCCGTAGCGCAAAAAATCGGGCTAGAAAAGGGCGATCTGGCTAAATTTCCAAAGGAGCTAAGTGGCGGTATGCAAAAGCGCGTCGCATTTTTGCGTATGTTTTTAAGTGGTTGTGATTTAGCACTTTTAGATGAGCCTTTTGTCGGGTTAGATCGTGATATGCGCGAAATTTTAACAAATATGCTAACAAAAAAGATAGAGAGCGAAAAACTCGCCTGTTTGCTTGTAACTCACGATAGATTTGAGGCGGCAAGACTTAGTCATGAGATTATCGCGCTAGAGCCAAAATTTATGCAAATTCGCCAAATTTTATCGCTAAATACGCCACTTTCACAGCGCGATAACGCCTACGAAGAAAAAATCGTACATGAAAATTTCAAGGACACAATCTACTATGAATAAAAGATCGATCTTAAACGCAAATTCGCTCCAAAATTTGGCGCAAAATCCCAAATTTGCCACTTTTTTCACACATCCTATGCGGCTATTTTTCGTAAGTGCGGCGATTTTTGTGGCTCTTGGTGCGCTTAGCTTTTTTATTAGCACAGATTTTGTTAGTGCGCATAAAATTTACTTTTTAAACCTATCTCCAGCGTGTGCTTATGCGGGATTTTTGCTTGTTGCGTTTCCTGATTGGACAAACTACACAAAGCGAATATTTTTTATCTCTTTTGCGCTTTATTTTGCGGTTTTACTCGCCTTTGCGCTTTCGTTTTTTTCGCCACAAATTTACTCTGTTTTTATGTGTGTGTTTTGGTTTTTGCTCTTTGTGTTTTGTGCCTATTTATCGGCACTAGATCGCAATAGCGATAATCTTAGCATTTTGCTTATTTTGTTTTGTTACTTTGCTCTTGAGATGGCTTATGTTTTTACGCAAGATGATAAATTTATAAACGCGTTTATTCATCTAAATGTTATTGCGATCGTCATTGTTAGCTTTCGTATAAGCGTCGTTTTAGGCGCAATTGCACTTGAAAATTCAAATCTAAAAGACCCTGTTTTTATACCAAATTTTATTCATAAAAACATATTTGCAACGCTTGGGCTTTTTTATATATTTTGTTCGCTTTTTTATCAATACGCGAGCGGTTTTGTCGCGCTTGGGCTTGGATTTGTGATGCTTGCGAAATTAAAAGAGCTTCATTTTATCATCCTTTTGCGCAGATATTTTGTGGCGTTTTACTATCTTTTTGAGTTAAGTTGCGCGTGTGGATATATCTGGCTTGGCGTGGATTTACTAAGTGGCGCAGATGGCGTTCGCGCGCTTCATTTAATCGCACTTTGCTATCTTTTTGCGATGATTTTGTTTGTGTTTTTGGTTGCTGGGCTTAGGCATAGCGGTTTTGTGGAGCTAAAATTTCCAACTCTTAGCGTGATTGCGCTTGTTTTGCTATTTTGTGCTGGGATTTCGCGATCAATTTTTGCGCCCATAAATTTGGGATTTTATATTCATATTCCAGCTACTTTTGTGATTTTGGCGTCTATTTTTTATCTAATAAATTTCTTTAAAATTTTTGCAAATCACGCATTTAGCGACGATCCAGAGTGAAATTTGAAATCGAAATTTTAGTTTGATATTTATTTTCATTTAATGAAAGTTTTTATACACTTCGCGGAAAATTTTAAATAAGGACAAAATAGATGTTAAATAAATTTACTCTTTCTCTTTTCTCTATTTGTGCGCTTGCTTATTGTGCAAATGCTAATAATGTCGGTAAATTAAATTTAGATGAGGTTGTAGTTACTGCTAGTGGATTTGAAAATTCATTAAAAGATGAGACGCGCAATGTCTATGTGGTGGGCGAAAAAGAGATTTCGCGCAGGGGTTATCGCACTGTGCGAGAGGCGTTAGAAAAAATTCCTAGCGTTAGCTTTTTAAACTCAGGCGTTGGCGAGAGTGTAGATATACGCGGTCAGGGCAACAAAGCAAACACAGCCGTAAAGGTGATGATAAATGGCGTTGCTATAAATATGCTAGATAATGCTCATATGATTGTGCCAATTGAGATGATTGCGATTGAAGATGTAGAGCGTATAGAGGTTATGCCAGGTGGCGGATCTGTGCTATATGGTAGCGGCACAAGAGGTGGCGTTATAAATATCATAACAAAGAATTCTCCGCGCGAGTTTTATGGAAATATTCAAAGCAAAATAGGCTCATATCGCTACCATGACATGAGTATAAATTTAGGCGGAAACGTAAGCGAAAATTTGTTTTTAAAGCTAGGCGCAAAGGCGTTTGATACAAACAGCTATCACGAAGATGGCAAAGAAAAGGGTTCTTATGTAAGCGCGGCTGCAAACTATCAAATTTCTGATGGACAAAATTTGGCGATTAGCTCTAGTCTTTATCGATCAAAGCTAAAATTACCAGCGACTATGCTTTCTAAAAAAGAAGTTGCTAAAAATCGCCGTATGAATCAAAATCCAAATCATCAAACTTCAAGCGAAAATATGAGAAAAGCAGATATCGCGCTTGATTATCGTATAGAAAGTGGAAATTTTACGTTTAATTTAAAGCCGTTTTATCAAAAGATAAAGATTACAAATTTTAACGATATTCCTAGCGTTGCTGTTCCTAATGCAAAATATAAAGAATATAAAGTGGATGGGCTTTTTGGTGATGAGAAAACGGGTTTAAATTTTAAGACAAAATACGACTACACAGATGGCGAATTTATCGCAGGTTTTGACTTTACAAAAAATCAAGGCGATAGAGCGCAATATATATTTTATGATGTTGATATATCTATGCGTGGCAAAATAATAAATATGAAGCACAACATCGATACTATTTTAGATCTTCAAAAAAGGTCTTACGCGCTATATTTTATGGAAAAGCACAATTTTACACCAAATTTTGATCTAAGTGCAGGTGCTAGAGTAGAGCGCGCAAAATATGACGCAAAACGAATCTCTTCGCTAATTATGAAAAGCCCAAATCCGCATATGAATAACGCATCAATAAGTAGCTTTTCTACAAAAAATACTCACAACAACTATGCGCTAGAGATTACGCCAAATTTTAAATACTCAGACACTGGAAATTTATATTTTAAATTTGAGCGCGGTTATATTAGCCCAAGCCCAACACAGCTAACAAACAAAGATTCAAAAACGAAAAAATACTCATTTAACAACATAAAAAGCGAGATCTTTCAAACCTACGAGATCGGCTTAAAAGATGAAATTGCGTCAAATTTTTCTCTTGCTTCAAGCCTATTTTTAACAGATTCAAAAGACGAGATCCACTACACAGCTGTTGGTGGACACGGAGATGGCTGGAAGTATGAAAATTTAGATAAAACGCGCAGAGTTGGCTTTGAACTTAGTTTAAAAGAGCAAATTTCTGAGTGGCTGGATTTGACACAAAGCTACTCTTTTGTCGATGCTAAAGAAAAATCGGGTAAAAATAGTGGCAAAGAAGTGCCATTTGTCTCAAAGCATAAATTTGTCTTTGGCATGACTTATGAGCCGGTGCAAAATTTGTCGCTTTTTGCTGATATGAAATTTTATTCAAAACAAAACGACAGCAATCGCGAAAAAAATATCAAATCTCGCGCAATTACCGATGTTGGCGCAGAGTATAAATTTAAAAGCGGCTTAAGCTTTGGTGCGGGAGTAAATAATCTATTTAATAAAAAATATTTTGATTATGCCGATGTCGAAAACGACCTTTATACACCAGCAAACGAGCGAAATTTCTACGCGCGGATAAAATATGAGTTTTAAATTTTTGCTGATTTGTTTTGCGATTTTTATCGCGCTTAGTATTAGTGCGCTTAGTATCGGCGGGGCTGAAATTGGCGTTGGTGAGATTTTAAATTTTTGCCTTGGTAAAGATATCGGCGAAGCAAATGAGACGATTTTATTTGATATGCGTTTGCCGCGACTTTTGATGGCGATTTTGGTTGGTGCGCTTTTGGCGACTTCTGGTAGCGTGGTGCAAAGCGTGTTTTTAAACCCTCTTGCAGATCCTTATATCATCGGTATTGCGGCGGCTGCGACTTTTGGTGCGGTCGTTGCTTATCTATTTGGGCTTGATGAAATTTATTATGGCGTGTTTGCATTTATATGTGCTACGGCTCTTTCGCTTACGATTTTTAAGCTCTATCGCGCAGGGCAAAGCACAGCAACACTACTAATAATCGGTATTGCGCTATCTGCATTTTTAGGCACTTTTACATCTCTTGCGATCTATCTTATCGGCGAAGATAGCTTTAAAATCACGGCTTGGATGATGGGTTATTTAGGCTCTGCGTCGTGGAAAAAAATCGCACTTATTGTGTTACCGCTTACGCTTTCGCTCATCTATTTTTATATGAAGCGTTTTGAATTAAATGTGCTTTTATCGGGCGATGATGAGGCAAAAACCTTAGGCGTGGATACGCGCAAATCAAAGAAAAATTTACTTATCGTATCGTCTTTGATTGTTGGTTTTTCGGTCGCTTTTACGGGAATGATAGGCTTTGTCGGGCTTATTATTCCTCACACTTTACGAATGCTGCTTAACACATCAAGCAACGCCGTTTTAATCCCTGCAAGCGCGATTGTGGGCGGATTGTTTTTGCTGTTTTGCGACATTTTAGCCAAGAGCATTTTAGCTCCAATCGAAGTGCCAATCGGCGTAATTACGTCATTTTTTGGTGCGCCGTTTTTTCTATTTTTGGCTTTAAAAAATAGGAATATCGCATGATTGAGGTAAAAAATTTAGCCTTTAATTATGGCAAAAGAGATATTTTGCGCGGGATAAACGCCAAATTTCAAAGGGGCAAATTTATCGGGATTTTGGGCGCAAATGGTAGTGGAAAATCAACGTTTCTAAAAAATATTATGCAAATTTTAACTCCAACTAGTGGCGAAATTTTGTTTCAAGGGCAAAATTTGCGCGATTTTAGCGGAAAAGAGATCGCGCTAAATTTTGGCTTTGTTCCGCAAAAATCAAATTTATCAATGCCACTATCTGTGCGCGATGTGCTTTTGATGGGGCGATTTTCGCGGTTAAAATCGCCATTTATCGGATATGGCGACGAGGATTTTCGCGTGGTAGAGAGTGTGGAAAATATGCTAGAAATAGGCAAATTTCGCGACCGCGTGGCTCTTTCTTTGAGTGGGGGCGAATTTGGGCGCGTTATGATTGGACGCGCGCTTGTTGGTGAGCCAAAATTTTTATTGCTTGATGAGCCAACTTCTGCGATGGATATAAATTTCGCGCTAGAGATTATGAGAATTTGTGCAAAATTGGTGCGCGAAAATGGGCTTGGTGTTATAATCGTGCTTCATGATTTAAATTTAGCGTCGCTGTTTTGTGATGAAATTTATATGTTAAAAAATGGCGAAATTTTACATCACGGCGTAGCTTGTGAGCTTTTTACGCCCGAAATTATCAGCGAAATTTATGGCTTTACGCCTGAAATTTTAGAAAAAAATGGCACTATTTACGTGATGCCAAAACTTTAACACAAAGGAAATTAAGATGAAAAAAACACTTTTTAGTGCGCTTTTATCGGCGCAAATCGCATTTGGTGCAAATTTAGTTGTGCTTGATCCTGCTGCTATTGAGATGATCTATTCGCTTGGTGCACAAGATCAAATAAAGGCGATCGCAAAGACATCAATGAGTAAAATTTGGCCTGCTGATGAGGTCGCAAAACTCCCAAGTGTAGGCGGTTATATCAAACCAAATTTAGAAAAAATTGTCGCTTTAAAACCGGATTTAGTCATTGCTAGTTATCACTCAACAAGCACTGCCGATGAGCTAAAAAATCTCGGCATAAAATCGATGGTGTTAAATGCAAATTCTATTGATGAAATTTGCACCAATCTTGATAAAATCGCGCAAATTGTCAAAGCAAAAGCAAAATCTAGCGAAATTTGCAACGAAATTCAGGCTAAATTTGATGGTAAAACCGCTTTGCAAGGCAAAAAAGGGCTGTTTGTATTTAGCTCAAATCCGCTCATGGCATTTAGCGCAAAGACCCTTCCTGGCGATATTTTGATTAAATTTGGTGCAAAAAATGTGGCGGATGGATTACAAGGCGATACGCCGATTATAAATAGTGAGTATATTTTGGCGCAAAATCCCGATTTTATCGCGGTTGTTGGCTCAAATGTTGAGACATTTTTGCAAAATAACGAGACGCTAAAAAATACGAATGCTTATAAAAATGGCAAAATTGTCGCGGCGAAAATGACGATTTTGCGCGGTTCTCAACGCATTGGCGAGAGTGTTGATGAGCTTTATGAGAGCTTAAAATAGGCGTTTTTGAGCGCATAAAAGAGATAAATTCGGGGATAAATTTGATAGAAATGGCGGTAAATAATGGCGAAATTTGATAAAAACAACAGCGAATTGAGCGCTAACTTTAATGTAAATAGCGATGAAAAATGCGACAATACTTGCGTGAAATTTGATACAAATTTAAAAGATAAAAACACGCTCATAATCTACTCATCGCTTAGCGGAAATACCGCTAAAATCGCGCTTGTAGCAGCTAAAATACTCGGCGCACACTGCTATGAAATAGGCGAGTTTTGTGATAAATTTAAGATCAATTTAGACGAAAATTTAGAGAGTATCGCGCCAAATTTAGAGCAAAATTCTGCGCAAAATTTAGCCGATACAGATGCAAAACAATCGCAAGAAAATCAGACAGAAAATCCCGCGCAAGAAAACCAAAACCAAGCCAGCGAAACTAGCAAAAATTTCCCGCAAAACATCGCTTCAAATTTAGCCGATAAAAATATAAATCAAACGCAAAATTTAGCAGACGCAAAACGCGCGCAAAATCACGCCTTTAAAAACTCATCGTATGAAAATTTAACTCAAAAAAGCGACACGCATGCAAATTTCTCGCGTGAAAACAGCGCACATCAACAATTTGCAAATAAAAACGCCACACAAAATTTAGCCGATATAAACAGCACACATCAAATTTGCAAAAACGGCGCACACGAAAACAATTTGCAAAATCTCGCGCAAAATACGCAAATTCTAGATCAATCCGCACGCAATTTTGCGTTAAATCGTGGTGAAAATTTGGCTTTAAATATTCCAAATACAGGGCACAAAAACTTTTCGCAAGAAAAATTGATGCAGGAAAAATCATCGCAAGATAGCAAATCACACAATCTAGCTAACAAAAATTTAACCGATGAAAACCACGCACCGAATTTGGAGCAAAATTCAAAACAAAATCCCGCACAAAATCAAGCCAACGAAAACAAAATTAGCAAAAATAAAGCGCAAAATTTAGCAAATATAAGCCAAGCACAAAATACGCAAATTTGCTCTTGCAAGCAAAAAAATCTAAATTCTCAAATCGGCGAAATTTTAAATCAGTATGAAAATTTAGCTATTGGTTTTTGGCTAGATCGTGGCGGTGCGACACCAAAATTTGCGAAGTTTTTGCGCGAAATTTGTGGCAAAAAGATCGCGCTTTTTATGAGTTGTGGTGCTGATCCACAAAGCGAACATTCGCAAAAGATTATCGATAAAGTCGCATCTAATTTAATCGCGCAGGGTAATGAGATCGCGGGGAAATTTGTTTGTCAAGGCAAAATTTCAGATGAAATAATCGCGCAAATTCGCGCAATTTACGCACAAAAAAATATCGAAATTCCCGCCTCGCGCATCGAAAATTGGGAAAAATCGCGCTCGCATCCAGATGAAAATGATCTAAAAAACGCGCGTGAGTTTTTCGCAAAAGTTTTTCACTAATTAGTATTGATGTTTTTAAATTTAAATCTCCGTTTAATCGTAAAACGATTTTTAAATTTCTCATAAATTTTAAAAAAAATTGAAATGTATAAAAAATATTGTAAAATCGCGCATTTTGATTTTACAATGAAAGGAAAAAAATGGGTAAAACAAAGTATTTTTCTACGTTCTTGTGCGTGGGAATTTTAAGCATGGCGTTAAATTCATCTCTTTACGCTGCCACTCTTGATGAGATTAAACAAAGCAAAACTATAAAAATTGGCGTTCGTATAAATCAACCACCTTTTTCTGTGCTTGAAGATGGCAATTTTAGAGGCTTTGAGGTCGATCTTGCAAAGGCCATCGCAAAAAAGATTGTTGGAAGTGATGTTAAAATCGAGTTTATCGGCGTAAATGCCAAAGAGCGTATTCCATATTTGCAAGATGAAATCGCTGATATGATGGTGGCAAACTTTACTATCACCGCCCAACGTGCGCAAAAGGTCGATTTTTCCACGCCGTATCTATCAAACAATCAAGCCGTTGTTAGCAAAAAAGAGGCGAAAATAAGCAATATAAACCAGCTAAGAGAGCATAAAACTCTAATCATTCCAAATACAACAAGTGATGAGTTTCAAAAAAATAATCCTGATTTGCGTATAAATATGGTCCCTTGCGATAATGCAAAAGATTGTTACGAAAAGCTTAAAAATGGTGAGGCAGATAGCTATTTACACACGAATATTTTAAATGCGACGCTTCCTTTAATAGATCCTACGCTTGAAACATCTGTGCCGATTGTGGGGTGCTATGACTTTATCGCGGTCGCTGTTAAAAAGGGAAACAAAGAGCTACTAGATGCCGTAAATAGCGCAATAATGGAGCTTAGCAATGAGAGTTTTTTCCAGCGCGCATACAAAGAGACACTGGAGCCTTTTTATAGAGGAAAGCTTGATAAACGATATTTATTATTAGATAGCGTCTATAATATGCTTGAATTTTAAGGAATTAGATCGATTTTTCGGGCGCAATTTTGGTAGATTTGTTTGTTTGATGTCGGCGATATTCTACCTAGCGCGAATATTTTTAGTTTAAATTTGGTGAAAATTTGCGCCAGATTTAAACTAAATTTCTAATCAAAATTTATTAAACTCAAACTCAATCTTTAAATCAAAAGGAATACAATGAAACCAAAATATAGTTTTTTAGCCAATTGGGGCTATGCTTGTGCTGGATTGCGCGATATTTGGGCGAATGAGCGAAGTTTTCGCATAGAAATTTGCCTGTTTGTTCCGCTGATTTTGGTGCAAATTTTGTTTAAAATTTCGCTTGCTTTACACCTTCTTTTAGTTGTGTCGCTTTTGTTTGTACTTGTTGTGGAGTGCTTAAACTCGGCGATTGAGCGCGTCGTTGATCTAGCTCAGCCTGATTTTCATCCATTAGCCGGCGCGGCAAAAGATGCGGCTAGTGCGGCTGTAAATTTGGCGATAATTTTAGCTATTGTTGTTTGGGGTGCGATTTTTTTGAGGATGCTAGGATAAATAAAGCGCGGTCAATATGTAAATTTTATGTGCGAAGAACATGGCTTTTTAGCCAATGTGGTGAAAATTTGCTTTTATAATTTCTCTTAAAATTTAGTCTATAGCTAGAAATTTATCAAGCTTACTTCATGTAATTTGGCTTTTTAAATTTTTAAACAGCAACAATTTGTGCTAAAAATTTAATTTTTGCACCAATACTTCAAAACTAAATTTATCGCCAAGCTAAGCGTGATGAATTTAAATTTATAAAAACGTTAGCGTGATTTGTGTTTGGTGTTTTGAATTTAAAAATCTGGTTCGCAAATTTGCTCTTATCTTGCAAAATAAACGCGAAAATTTCTGATGCTTTTTGTGCGCGGCGTCGCAAATTAAGTCCACGAAGCCAAATTTTAAACTCGTATTTGTCGGCTTTGGGCTTGTCATAAAATCGCTTTGCAAAGCTAGAAGGCTCTAATTTTGCGTAGTTTATACAAATTTAAAGATTGCCAATAACGTCAAATTGCCATGTAAATAATCAAATCTCAAACAAGCACCCTAAATATTTTCGAATATTAATTCAAAAATCCACTCACAAATCTAAATTTTAAGCTCAAATTTTTATTCACAAATTTGCGTAGTTTTGATTATATTTAGTGAAAATTCGCGCAGTTTTTGGCGCACAAAAGAGCGTAAATTTTAACTCAAGCCATCACTTGAACATCGCTAAAAGAGTTTTTGGTATGGCGCTACCTTGCGATGCAAAGGCTTGAGATATTTGAAAAACTTTTACCCATTCAAACGGCTATTCAGTAAGAATTGTCGAGGTCCAAAGGAGTAGGGGTGAACAAAAAATTTATATCAAAACAGGCAAAAACCTATAATTTAATGTGCCTAAAACCTAGTCGCCAATATTTATTTTTATAGGGGGTGATGAGTGGCTAAAAAAGTAAACAAGAGTTAGCTAAATTTGGTTTAGTTTAAGAGAGTTTAAACAACCAAAACTGCTATGGTGGAAACTTTAAAACACTTCTTTATTGTGTCCATTTCGAAAGAAATGCATAAAAGTCAAGGAAAGTTAAGCTATAAACAAACACCAAAATCAAGCAAATTTTCAAATAATTTCACAAAAACAATTTAAAACAGACTAAATTTTCTTGACTTTTATCTTAAAATCTTTGCAAATTTTGCGTAAATTTTGCATTTAATTAAGGCATTGTAATAAAAATTAGGCAAATTTGACGCAAAATATTTTGATGATTTAATGGCAGGTATCTGCTTGGAAAAAATCAAACCAAATTTGTTAAATTTTATATGAAATAGAATAAATTTCTTAAAAATTTGCGTGTTGATTGGTAAATTTTTAAGAATTTAAAACTCAGCCCAGCTTTGCTAAATTCGCGCGCTGGGTTAAAAATTTGCCTAAAAATTTAGCCTCTATAATTTATATTTTCTTCAAATTCTTTTAAGCGGCGATGTATCGAACGAAGCTCGGTGATTGTCGTCCAGTTGTTAATAAACACAGAAAAACTCTCTCGTACTTGGCTAAATGCGTTGCTAACTTGCACTAAGATGCCAAGCGTGATAAGCCCCGTAAAAAGCCCATTTCCCATCAACATATATGGCACAATAACAAGAAATTGTGAAAACGAAATGAGCCAGATATTAAAATACCCATAGTGCAAAAAGAGCCTGTAATAGTTGATTTTAAGTCCGGTGAAAAGCTCAATTATTGTCGGAGTCTGCGCGAAATTTTGCTTGTCGTTTTCTGCGAAAACTAGCTCTTTTCTAAAGGCGGCCTCGGTGCGCTGATTGTTGTATTCAAGATGCGGAAGCTTTATGCCCACAAACCACGAAATAACGAGCCCACCGATGCTAATACCAAGCGCAATCCACACCAACGAGCCATTTATATCGCGAATAAATGGCAAATCAACCTTTTCGCTAAGCGCCCAAAGCACGGGCACAAAGGCGATCAAAGTCATAATCGCGCGTAAAATTTGCACGCCAAGACTCTCCATAATCTTTGCAAATCGATAGACGTCTTCTTGCATACGTTGAGAGCTACCCTCAATATCGCGCGGACAATTTTGCCAAAATTTAAGATACTCAAACGTCATCGCCTCTCGCCATCGAAAGACCCAGTGGCTCGCAAAAAAAGACACAAACATGTATGTAAGCACATAAGGCATCGCGATGAATAGAAATTTCGAAATTTCATCCCAAAATTCGTCTATATTGTGATCTTTTACGTTTTGTAAGATATCGTAAAAATCTTTATACCAGTTGTTTATGGCGACGTTTAGATGTGTTTGATAAACTAGCGCGATAATGATGATAAAAGCCCCGCCATAAGCCCACAAAGCCCACTTTCGCGAAGCAAAGAAAGATTTTATCATTTGTTGTCCTTGTTTTTTAAATTCTCAAATTTATCAAGAAAATAGCGTTCGAATTTGACTATTTTGCTTTTGAAATTCTCAAATTTATCGCTGTTGTTTAGATTTGATTTGAGCTTTTCTGTGCGCTCTTTGGCTTGCGAGATGACATTTTCTAGCTTTTGTGAAGCGATTTTGTTTATTTCATCTATCTTTTCGCGCGATCCGATTTCACTGATTTTGGATTTGATTTTTTCGGCGATATTTTCCGCGCTTTCGCTGATTTTCTCTCTCTTTTCGCCTAATTTTTCGCCTAAATTTTGTGCTGTTATAGTTAGCTTTTCACTTAAATTTTCAGCTGTGATTGTTAATTTTTCGCCCAAATTTTGCGCAACATCGCTTGAAAGCCTTTTAAATTTAACAAAATAGTTGTCAAAATCTTTAGCTAAAATTATCTCTAATCTCTCTTTTGCTGGATTTGATGCTGAAATTTGTAAATTTTTTAGCACTTTTATGGTCTCATCATCTGGATTAAACAGCTGTTCGCTAGGCGCAATTGGCGAAAATTTATGGTCGTTTTTGAATTTTTCAACAGCTTTTTTTAGCCCCAAATTTGCCCCTAAAACAGCGCCTTCGATTAGCTCTGTGGCGTAAATTTGACTAGCATTTGCGACATTTACCGCTTCATTTATAACAATTGTTATGATTTTGGCAAAAATTTCGCGATTAAATTCGCTCTCGCACGTTGCAATATAGACTATTTTTTCGGCTATTTGGCTTATTTTTTCTTGCACGTCGGTGCTTAAGCTTTCATTGTTTTCAATCGCGCTTAAAAAGGCTGTTTCGCTGATTTCGCTAAGATACTCTTTCATTATTGTCTCATCAAGCATCTTTTCATTTAGTGCGCGTTTGATTGTTAAATTTGATGAAATTTTAGTGTTCGCAAAGCGCATTTCTAGGGCATTAAACGTATCAAACATCAGATCTTTTATCTCATTTTTTTGCGTTAAAATTTGGCGCGAAATGCGCTCTTTTTCGCTCATTAATCGATATAAATACTCCTCTTCGTCTTGGATAAATGCACGTTTTACGCCATCAAAAACTGCTTTTATATTCTCATCTGTTATTAAATTTAACTCCTCTAAATCGGTGCAAAAATCTAAAAGTAGCTCGCTAAATTTGGCAATTTTTGCATTTTTATCAAGCCTATTTAAGTATGTAAGCGAAATTTCGTAGCTTAAATTTAAAATTGTCTGTGCCTCTATTTTTTTATCTAAATTTTGTACATTAAAATTTAGTTTTTCGATAAATTTTTCCACTATATTTTCCTTTGATTTGAAATTTTAATTACAAGACAAATTTGGCAATTTTTGATAATTTAGAAAAGACCAAATTTTTGTGTGCTTCATCAATAATATGTGCTGTGATTTCGAAACTTTCGTAGTTTCCCTTTGTGCGAGATGGAGAAATTTTATACTCTGTGCCATCTAATGCAGTGTCAATTAATATCAAATTTGAATCTGTTTTTTCTAAAACTACTTTGTATTTCCATGAAGTTGGATATGAAATTTGTGCTTTTTTATTTGAAATATCGCAAATTGTCGCCATTTTTTCTCTCTAAAATAAAAATTAAAGTCGCGATTATAACGAATAAAAACAAACGGTAATCAAAAAATAAATTTCAATTACCGATGTTACAAAAAGGAGGTTTTTTATTGTTGGGCGAACGAATAATAGTTATTTTTCATTAATACAAGATTAATAAAAGCTTAATCGGAATTAAAAACTCCTAAATTACAAATAATAAATTTTATTAACTCTTAATTTACTCTTTGCGATGTATAATTCGTTCACCCTTTAACATATAACCTCCTTTTTATGTAAGCCTATTTTTTCAAATAGGCTTATTTCTTATGTTCTAAAATTTGATATAATCACCTGTTTTCATATATGTGTGAAAATGAATTTTTTGTAAGGAGTTTCTCATGAGACGAGATTTTATGAGAGAGGCTTTTACGATGATTGAGCTTGTGTTTGTTATCGTAATTTTAGGGATTTTGGCGGCAGTTGCTCTGCCTAAATTAGTCGCTGCGCGCGATGATGCTGAAATAGCGAAATTTTCACAAAATGTGGGTTTGATTACTACGGAAATTGTGACCTATGGAATTTCGCAAGGCAAATACGCAGACGATATTTTATCTATGACAAACTATCGCAACGCGCGAGGAGATGGGAAATTTGATGCAAATGGCATTGCTTCTATTATGTTGATTGCTAGTGGTAAAAAGTGTCTAAAATATGTATTTCATAAAGATACGCAGGCTTTGCCGGTTGTTTATTATGCACTTTCGACAGATGGCACAGATACGGATGCGAGAGTTTGCAAAGCGATTCAAAACTCATCAACAATTGCTGAAAAAATTAACCGAACTTTTGAATATAAAGGCACTCAAATTAATGGAAATTTAATATCATCTGAGTCTTTTGTACGTTAAATTTGGTTTAAATTTTAGATGTTTTGGCGGATAAATTTAATTTTATCGTCAAAACATCTAAATTTCATGTAAAAAAAAATTAAATATTTATTAGCTATAATCCGTGGCTTAAATTTTAGAAATCAAAGGAAATTCTATTGGAAAATATACGAAATATAGCCGTTATCGCGCACGTTGATCACGGCAAAACTACGATGGTAGATGAGCTTTTAAAGCAATCTGGAACTTTTAACAAACACCAAGAAATGGGCGAACGCGTGATGGATAGCAATGATATTGAGCGCGAACGCGGGATTACGATTTTGTCAAAAAACACAGCGATTCATTATAAAGATTATAAAATAAACATCATCGACACCCCAGGTCACGCTGATTTTGGTGGCGAGGTTGAACGTGTATTAAAGATGGTAGATGGCGTTTTGCTTTTAGTTGATGCGCAAGAAGGCGTAATGCCTCAAACTAAATTTGTCGTTAAAAAGGCGCTCTCTTTAGGGATTTGTCCGATTGTTGTGGTAAATAAAATAGACAAACCAGCCGGAGATCCAGAGCGCGTGGTAAATGAAATTTTCGATCTTTTTGTTGCGCTTGAGGCAAATGACGCACAGCTTGAATTTCCTGTAATTTATGCCGCAGCAAAAAGCGGTATCGCTAGAAATTCGCTAGAAGATACAAATGAAGACATGATTCCGCTTTTTGAAAAAATTATTGAGCATGT
The DNA here is from genome assembly GCA_963541085.1 of uncultured Campylobacter sp. GTDB lineage: Bacteria > Campylobacterota > Campylobacteria > Campylobacterales > Campylobacteraceae > Campylobacter_B. The sequence continues at coordinate 1,394 of CAUTSW010000011.1, read as the reverse complement.
TCCAGCACCTAGTGGCGATGTGGATAATCCTTTGCAACTTCAAGTTTTCACGCTAGATTATGATAATTATGTCGGCAAAATCGGCATTGCACGTATTTTTAATGGCAAAATTTCAAAAAATCAAAATGTTGCGCTTTTGAAAGCCGATGGCACACAAATTAATGGGCGAATTTCAAAACTTATTGGCTTTTTGGGGCTTGATAGAATGGAGATAAATGAGGCAAATAAGGGCGATATCGTCGCGATTGCTGGATTTGAGGCGCTAGATGTTGGCGATACAATTAGCGATCTTAATAATCCTGCTCCACTTAGCCCATTGCATATTGAAGAGCCGACTTTGAGCGTAATTTTTAGTGTAAATGATGGGCCTTTAGCAGGAACCGAGGGTAAATTTGTAACATCAAACAAAATTGATGAACGTCTTGCAAACGAGATGAAAACAAATATCGCGATGAAATATGAAAATATTGGCGAAGGCAAATTTAAAGTAAGTGGGCGTGGTGAGTTGCAAATTACGATTTTGGCCGAAAATATGCGCCGCGAGGGGTTTGAATTTTGCCTTGGCAGACCAGAAGTTATCGTTAAAGAGATCAATGGTGTAAAATGTGAGCCGTTTGAATTTTTGGTGATTGATGCGCCTGATGATTGCACAGGAACGGTTATCGAAAAGCTTGGCAAACGCAAAGCCGAGATGAAATCTATGAGCCCGACAGGTGATGGGCAGACGCGAATGGAGTTTGAAATACCTGCGCGTGGACTTATTGGATTTCGTTCGCAATTTCTCACTGATACACGCGGCGAAGGCGTGATGAATCATAGCTTTTTAGAATTTCGTCCTTTTGGTGGAAATGTCGAAAAACGCCAAAATGGTGCACTTGTAAGTATGGAAAATGGTGTTGCTCTTGGATATAGTTTGTGGAATTTACAAGATCGCGGCGTACTATTTATCGCGCCACAAGCTAAGGTTTATATCGGAATGATTATTGGCGAACACAGCCGTCCAAATGACCTTGATGTAAATCCTATAAAAGGTAAAAATTTAACAAATGTTCGTGCTAGTGGAAGTGATGATGCAATTAAACTTGTTCCGCCACGCGATCTAAATTTAGAGCGCGCACTTGAATGGATTGAAGAAGACGAACTTGTCGAAATTACGCCAAAAACAATACGTATTCGCAAACGCTATCTTGATCCAACTACACGTCGCAGAATGGTAAAAAAATAGTTTAGTCTGTGAATTTTGCATGAATTTTTAAAATTTGTGCAAAATTTGTTTTAAATTTAAGTCATCATTAAGCTTTAAATTTGTAAAATCCGATTTCGTTTTTAGAAAAAACAAGTTCTTTTACAACACAAATGTTAATTAATTTTATTAGTCAATCTTTGAAATCTAA
>CAUTSW010000010.1:0-28164 GCA_963541085.1 uncultured Campylobacter sp. | reverse complement strand
CTATTTTTACACTATCACTAAATTCAGCTGAAGTTAGACCTTTTAGGGCTTTAGCTAAAGCGATAGTTAATCTACCGTTTTCAGTGCCATCAGCTTCAGCTTTTGTCATGATGTTTGCACCAGCGTCAAATTTATTCCACACTGTGGTAGCTGTGCCTGTATCTTTATTTGCATCTGCACCTTGAATTGTAAATTGTTTGTTTAGTTTAAGTGCTTTATCGCCATTATTACCTACAAATTTAATTCCATCATCAAGGGTTGCAACTTGGTGATCGCCATTTTTATCTGTATAGACGATTCTGGTTATACCATTTGTGCCATCAACACCATTTACTACATCGCCACTTTTGATAACTACGCCATTTGCGCTTGTACCATCTTTGCCTGGTAGACCAATTGAACCATCTTTGCCGTTGATAGTTACACCATCTTTACCGTTTTCACCTTTAGCAATAATAGTGTGTTCATCTCCATTAATTACTACACCATCTTTACCATCTGCACCTTTAGCGCCGATTGTGCCATCTTTACCGTTGATTACAACACTTTTACCATTTTCGCCATTTTCGCCATGTGCGACGATTTTGCCATCTTTGCCGTCAATTGCAACACCGCTACCATCTTTACCATTTACACCAACTTTACCGTCTGTACCATCTGAACCTTTTTTACCAGCGTTGATATTATCAAATTTTAAATTATCAGCTAATTTATAGGTTACTTTACGGTTAGCTTGATCAAGCTCTACTTTTAAGTTATTACCAGCTGCAAATTCTAAAGTGTTATTATTTTTATTAAGTTCTGCATTATCAGTACCTACTTTAACGTTTAGAGATTGCATTGCGCTAGTTGCATTAGCTGTGGCATTAGCGGCATCGTTGATTTTAGTTTTTATATCATCTTTTAAATCAACTGTGTATTTTGTGATGTTACCAGTTTCTGAAGATGACGTTACTGTAACAAAGCCGTCTGTTACACCTTCAACTTTTGCGCCATTAGCGTTGATTTTTAATTTTGCATCATCACCTGTGCCTTCAGTTGCTATACTTGCAATGTTTGTTCCAGCTTCGATTTTATTTTTTAAGAAAGTAGGATCTATAGCTTTTTTAGCTTCATCTTGTGCAATAGTTTTTGCTTGTTGTTTATTTACAGCATCTTTATCATTTTCGCCAGCGGCAATGTTTGTGATTTTTGCATTACCAAAACTTAATGAGTTATCAGTTCCTCCTGAGATAGTTGCACCACCTATTTTTACACTATCACTAAATTCAGCTGAAGTTAGACCTTTTAGGGCTTTAGCAAGTTTGATATTTAGTGTGCCTGCTGTGGCATCAGCTTCGACGCCGATGTTATTAGTGCTAAGATTAGTAGCGGTTGCGCCACCTTTGATTTTTAGCTCTTTGTTTGCTTGATTTCTTGTAATCTTAGTGCCTGCTGTATCGCCGCTAAAGTCTAGCGCATAGCTTCCTGTAGATGTTGCGCCGATTGTTTTTTTTAATTCATTTTCGTCAACATCAAATGTAAATTTAGAATCGCCATTATCTACTGTATGGCTTATTTTTAAATATTTGTCAGCAGAAGCAAATTCAACTGTTTTGCCGGATTTGATTGAATTTGTTGTATCGGCATCGGCACTATCTTTGCCTTTTACTTTGAAGCTATTGTTTTTTAACTGAGCTACGTTGACCGCGTCTGTATCTGCGCTACCTGCGGCTACGTTTGTGATTTGGCGTGTATTGTCTGAATTACCAACTGATACTGCGCCATAAGAGCCTTTGATTGTATTTGCTACATTTGTATCGCTACCATTATAAGCATTTGTTTTATTATTAGCAATAGACGCTCTATCAGCGGTAGAATTTGAGCCTAATGCGACACCATCAGCAACAGTAGTATTTGAGAATACGCCTAAAGACATAGCCGCATCTGCTTGAGCTCGTGAGCCAGAGCCAATAGCCATTGCACCTTTACCTTTTATTTCAATTTTTTGATATCTACCTGGTACGCCAGCGTCATCACCACCGATAGCGATACCGCCTTTTGAATCTTTAGCAATAATATCACTACCTATAGTTACAGCCTGATCTGAATTATCTAATCTAATTTTCTCACCCACTATGACATTTTGAGATAGTTCGTTAGTAGTGGCAGTTACTTGGCCTATTTCGTGTCTTGAACCTATTATTACGCTTTTATCTATCTTCTTGCCTTCGATTTTAAGGTCTGTTCCCGCAATTGTGCTACTTTCTATTTTGAGACTTGTATTTGTTTTAGCAATGTCGCCAAAAGCAGAACCAATTAACACAGAATTTGCACCAAGCACATTATCAGCCGCAACTCCTTCACCAATATTTATAGATGATTTTCCATTGGCTTTTGCATTATTACCGATAGCGATAGTATTTATATCAGTAGCATTTGAGCTTTTACCGATTGCAATGGCATTTGCAGCGTTTTCTTTAGTTTTTGCGCCATTGCCGATGGCTATAGCGTCTGTGCCGCTTGCGGTCGCTGTTTTGCCAAGTGATACAGCTTGAGCGCCTGTTGATTGAGCGTCATAGCCGATTGCGATAGCGTCTGCGCCTGTTGCACCCTCGTTAGCTGCGTTGTGTGATTTTATTTTTGTCTTTTCATCAGCGGTTAGTATGGTGGTTGTATAAGCATTGATAGAATCTGTTACAGTTTTCACGTCTTGTTCGCTAGAATTCTGATTTATATTAGTTAAACCAGATGGCGTTGCGATAGCACTGTTAAAGTCAGTATATTTACCTTCCATCTGCGCGATTTTAGTTTCTAAGTCAGTAATTTCGCTATTATAATCGTTTGTTCCAGTTCTTTTTTTGCCAAGCACCATTATGTCGTGGTATTTGCGATATTGAGAGTATGTTTTGAAATCTTTTTCTTTTTGAATTAGATTTTGAATATCTGCTGCTGAACCAGCCGTTCTACTAACAGATAGATATCTCATAGTCTTATCTACATTATCAGTTAGATTATCTACACCTAAATTTTCAGCTAAAGATTTTAGTTGCGCAACATTGACCGCATCGGTATCTAGGGCACCAGAGGCTAGATTTACGATACGGCGTGGTTGAGTCGCTGAGCCAACAGAGATAACACCAGCAGAAGATGCCATAGGCAACATGTAGCCATTACCTGGCATATATCCTCTTTTATCTGAACCTGTGTAGTCGGTCTTAGAATTTACTCCTAAAGCGATAGAATTTTCTATATTAGAGACAGCACCTGTGCCGATAGCCATTGAATTATTTTTACTCGCTTTTGCCCCTATACCAAATACAGATGAATTTATACCAGAAGCAATAGATTCCGCACCGAAAGCTAGAGCATTTTCTGCAGTCGCTTTGGAAAATGAACCAAGCGCAGCCGATTTTTTACCAGCTGCCACAGCTAATGTTCCAATAGCAGTAGCACCATCTGACATAGCTACAGTTCTACTTCCAATAGCGATAGCACCAGCACCAGTTGTAAATGTAGGAGACCATTGTCGATACTTTGGCGCATTATTAACTATATCATCTTCCACCGTTACATAAACATTACCAACTTTTTTTAATCCATACATACTTTGACAATTTGCTATTGCACATAATTTATCTAATTCATCAACAATGTCTTTTTTTGTTAATTCTTCTGCTGTAAATAATGGATTATTCTTATAAACACTACTTATATCATCATTACCAATAGCTATTGATGATGCACCTAAGGAAACTACATCATTACCAATAGCTGTTGATTGGTCGCCTTTAGCTCTTGCAAAAATTCCAACAGCTAAAGTTTGACCTGCCGCACTTTCAGCATTCATACCAATTGCTGTACTAGAATTACCCGAAGCTTTTGCATTGTAACCACCAGCGGTGGATCCAGCACCGTTTGCAGTAGCTCCACCTTTATTCCCTGTTTCGCCAAAAACCACTGCCATTGCCGGTGTAGCAATACCTAGGGTGAGCGCGGAAATTAGCGCGATAGATAGAGATTTAAAACCTGATCTTGTGCTAACATGAGCACCTGAGCTTACAGCGGTTTTTTCACCGCTACTGCAATGCGATTTAGCAAATTCGCAGACGACTTTAAGTCCGCTTGCACCACGTTTGTGTTTGAAAATTTTATTCATTTTCTCTCCTTTACAAAATTTTATATTTGAAAATTCAACACTTTAAATTCTCAGATATAAACTAGCTAATTATACAATAAAATAGAAAACGAATAAGAATAAAAAAAAAAAAAACGATTTTTTTATTTTTGTATAAAGAAAATTTAAGTATTTTTTATAGCTTGCATAAAAAATTTAGAGATCAAATTTAAAAGCGCAAATAATAAAAAATATTTTTTGATAAAACGCGCTGTTTTGGGTGAAAATTTAGTTTTGAGATAGTAATTTATAAAATTTGAGCTGTTTAGTTAGACTAAATTTAGTAAAAATTTAGTCTAAAATTTACAATTACAAAACGTCTATTTTGCGATGCCAAAAATCGTTAGATCGAGTGAATTTTCGCGCCCGTAAATGGCTGTATTTTTCATGATTTTATACAAATTTCGCACGATGTCTTGGAGCAAATAGCTATCATTCATCAAAGAAGTCGCCATCGATGATGTGATCTTATTTTGTGTTAAAAGCTGGTCGATCTTTCGCCCAGATAAAATATCAAATTTGCGTAGCTCTTCGCGCAAGGCTTTTGAGATGCTAAAAATTTCACGCGCGTCTTTGATCGCAAAAACCATACGAAGCAAGATTAGCATTTGCAAGCGAAAATTGTTGTATTCGCCGCAGATGTATTCATTATCTGATTGGAGGTATTTAAAGAAATTTGGCTCGATATTTCGCATATCTTTTAAAATTTCGGCGCATTCGACGGCGGTACGCCTGATGCCGTTGAAAATTTTCGTATCGTTTTCGTTTAAATTTTGAAATTTCATAGAGAATGAGACGATTTCATTATAAAGAGATTTAAAGCGCGTGATGTAGAGTTTATCGAAATTTATTTCGTTGATTTCGGAGCGTTTTTTGATGACTTCTACGGGGTTTAATCCGCTTGTTATATCAGAGTATGAAAGATAAAGACCTTTTGTGACGACAGAAAGTGTATTTCGCAAAAGATGCATGCTTTCGTTTATTAGCGCGACTTTTGCCGCTTCTGCGCTACCTAGGATATCTGGCGTTAGATAATTTGGTGTGGCGGTGTGCTCTTTTTTTACTTTTATGTTTATTTTTTCGTTTAAAAATTTCTCCATTAAGCCGATATTTGGGTAGAAAATCGCGACGCCAAGCAGGTTAAAAAATGTGTGAAAGAGTGCTAATTTTAGTAAATAATCATCGTCTTTGATGTGTAGATACTCTGCGACAACATTTAGCATAGATATGAATTGAAACATAAAAATCAGCGAAATTAGCGCGGTTGCGATATTGAAAATCGCGTGAGCTATCATGAGCTTTTTGCCATTTATGCTCGCATTTATTGAACCTAAAACGGCTGTGATTGTCGAGCCAACATTTGAGCCAATTGCTAGCGCGATTGCGTTTTCGTAGCTAATTTGTGCGGTTGCAAGCGCGCTTAAGGTTAGAGTCAAAGTAGCGTGTGAGCTTTGCAAAAGCGCAGTAACAACAACACCAATAATCGCAAAAACCACCGCTCCTGCGTAACCGCTCATGCCGTATTTTGCAAGGTCTATGGCGTCTTTTACGCTCTCAAATCCCTCTTTCATATATGAAATTCCAAAAAAGATCATACCTACGCTTAAGATCAAAAGCCCCGATCCGCGCACGGCTTTTACCTTTGAAAATGCCATAAAGACGCCAAAAATAATAAACGGCATCGCAAATTTGGCGATATTAAAACCAAAACCGATCTCTGCGATAAGCCAAATTCCCGTCGTCGTGCCTAAATTTGAGCCATAAATTATGCCGATTCCCGCGCCAAGCCCGATGAGCCCAGCACTCACAAATGAGATCGCCAAAAGTGAGACAAGCCCGCTAGATTGCATAATCGAAGTAGAGATAAGCCCGAATGTGAAGCTTTTGTAGTTTTTATCAGTAGTCTTGCGTAAAAATGTCTCCAAACGCCCGCCAGCTAAAATCTGAAAACTCTCTTCCATAATTTTCATCGCATACAAAAACAAACTCAAACCAAAGGCGATTTTTAGGTAACTTTCGCTCTTAAAAATCAAGTAAGTTCCACCTATAGCAAACGCTAATAGCAAGATCTTTTTCATAACGCTCCCTTTTTGAAAACAAAGCCCGATTTTACTCAAAAACGCCTAAATTTCAGTATAAAATTTAAAAATATAATCTTATTATCGGGCTTTAATTTCTCCCACAGGCAAAACGATGAAATTTAGTAAATTTTTAAAAGAAATTTTTATATTTTTAAACTCAAAATATCTCTATCACGGCGCGGCTAGCCTTAGCTTTTATACTCTTTTGGCGATCGTGCCGTTTGCTTTTATCGCGATTAGCTTGTATTTAAATTTGGATGTTTTTAAGCAGAGTTATTTGCGCGTAAAAGAGTTTATTTTCGCAAATTTACTTCCAAATAATCAGGCTGTTTTTATGCAATATTTCGATGAATTTATGCGAAATTCGGCTAGTTTGGGGCTGTTTGGATTGGTGGCGATTTTTGTTACTAGTGTCTTTTTTTTTATGGATTACAACTACGTCGCAAACAAGATAATAAATGGAAAAAACACTGGATTTTTGCGCGGTGTGGTGGCGTTTTTTTTGGTGGCGATGTTTTTGCCTGTGATTATTGCTACAAGCCTTTTTGCTAGTAGTTTTGTCATAGAAAAATTGGGCGGGATAACTCCTACGATAAATTCTAAATTTGCGCTGATTTCGCCATTTTTGATAATTTGGCTGATTTTTGGCTGTTTTTATTATTTTACTTTGGGGCGTAAAATGAGTGCAAAAATCGTCTTTTTTTGCGCTTTTATAAGCTCGATTTTATGGGAGATTGGCAAAATTTTATTTATAAAATATATGTTTTATAATAAAACTTACACCAATATTTACGGCTCTTTTTCGGTGCTTTTTTTCTTTTTTATGTGGATTTATGTATCTTGGATAATCTATCTTTTTGGGCTTAAAATTTGCGCTTTAGCTGGGGAAATTTGGTGTGATAAGAGTGCGGATTTTAGCGCGGAAAATTTAGTCAAAGATAGCACAAATACGCAAAATAAGGACGCGCAATGAAAATTGGCATTTTTGATTCAGGCTATGGCGGGCTTAGCGTTTTACACTCTGCATTTTGCAAAATCGATGCGGAATTTATCTATTATGCGGATGAAAAACACGTCCCATACGGCGAAAAATCTCGCGATGAAATTTTGTATTTTGTGCGCGAGATCGTGGAGTTTTTACGCGAAAAAGGCGTCGATGCGATAATAATCGCGTGTAATAGCGCAAGTAGCGTATTTAACTACTTTGAGCGCGCAAAAATCGCGCTCCCGATAATCGCGATGGAACCAGCGGTAAAATTAGCCTTAGATCAATATGGCGCAAATTTGGCATCTTTTAAAAATATTTCCACATCAAATTTAGCGGATAATTCGCAGTCTTTAGCTACAAATTTGCGGGCGGATTTGAGTAAAAATTTACCCGCTAATCAAATGCAAATTCTTGAGCAGATTTTAGTTTGTGCGACGCAAATTACGATTAATGGCGAAAAACTGCGCCTTTTGATGGAAAGTCTGAATATAAAAGCCCAGCTTTTAGCACTTGGCGGATTGGTAAAAATCGCAGAAAACGCCAAATTTAGCGGAAATTTTAGCGCAAGTGAGTATTTAAAGCAGTTTCAAACGCAAATTAAACGCGCGAAAATTTTGGTGCTTGGTTGCACTCATTTTAACTATTTTAAAAGCGAATTTCTCAAAATAAACGGCGATTTGATATTTGTAGATGGAAATTTAGGCACACTAAAACAGCTCTTGCGAATGGTTGATAGCGCCTTAAATTTAGAACAAATTTCGCGCGATAATGAAGATGAATTAAGAGATTTTAGAGCGTTTGATTTTGATAAGTTAATGGAGTGTTGCGAATTTTATGAAAGCGGGGAAATTTTATCCGCGCAAGAGATACAAAGGCTTAAAATTTACTTTGATAGATTAGATATTGAGCGCGAAATTTAAGAAATTTTAAATAAAAAGCAAATTTCTTACTAAATTTTTATATTTAAAATAATATAATCGGCGCATTTATATGTGTATAAAGGAACAAAAATGAAAAAAGCTTTCACAATGATTGAACTCGTAATCGTCATCGTCGTAATCGGCATAATCGCTATGGTTACAATCCCAAAATATGATCAAAATAGAGTCTTAATAGCCGCACAACAAATAGCGTCCCATATACGCTATGCACAGCATTTAGCGATGATTGATAATAGGACAGATTTAATAGCCAAACCCGCTCCACGCCCAGCAACTCCACGCCCAGCAACAGATCCAAACGGCGATCAATGGTGGCGAGAGCGCTGGACGATAGCTTTTACACAAAATACAAGTGGCAATAGATGGGGCTATTCAATTTATTCTGACTTCTCTCGTAATGGTAGCTTAAATTCTCCAAACGAAGTAGCACCAGATCCACAAAATCCAAATAGACTTCTAACAGCTAGCAATATTGCCGCAATCCCTGCTAATCGTCTAAATAATAAGCTAAATATCGGCAGAACTTACGGCATAAAAAACGTAACATTTAGTGGCGGTTGTGCTCAAAATGGCAATCAAGCTATCTCTTTTGATGAAAAAGGTCGCCCATTTTTAAACGCTTCGACAGTCGCCGTAGGCGCAAGGGCCAATCCATCAGTAGGACGTATAGCAAGAAGATGTGAAATAAATATAGGCGATGGCGACACAAATGCAACAAGCACAAATGTAGCTAAAATTTGCATCGAAGTAGAGACAGGCTACGTTACCTACGGTATGGAAAGAGGCGCGGACGTGCCAAGCAATAACGCAAGAAGAGGTTGCAATCAATTTCAATAATTTCGCAAATTTACGCCAAATTTCGGCGTAAATTTCTTTTTTATGACTTTGTCTAAATTGAGAATTTAAATTTCTAAAATAGACCACTACTTTAAATTACAATCAAATTCCCATGAAATTTAATAAGATTATCAATAAAACAAAAGCAACTTATGTCAAATTTTAAAATTCAGTGCGGGTTAGCCTGAAATTAGCTAGAAAATCAAGCTAAAATTTAGGCTAAATTTAAGATGGCATTTCGTAAAACGCTAGATTTCATCCACAAAACCAGCGTAAATTTTCCGAGCAAATTTTGCGTAATTTTGCGCGACCTATTTTGATATCAATTCGCTCAAATTGCAAAAACAGAGCTGATTATTAAGCAAAATCAAATGCGATTTTGTATCATCTAATAAGGGCTTAGCACTCATAAATATATTAAATTAAAGCACTTTTATAAGCACGATTAGCAAAAGCAAAATTTACGCTTTTGCTATGATTAAATCTCACTCTTAGCTTGGTTTAAAGCTTAGTTTTAAGCTGTGTTAAAAATCCTAGTAAATTTTATCAATACACAAACTACAACGACACAAAATTTTTAAACAACAAAATAAGCGCACTGGGTTTAAAAAGCTTTAAACCCAGCAAATTTTATAAGTTGTAAATAACATTGCGCCATAAATTTTAAATAGCAAAACAACCTGCGCAATATGTGAAAATTTATAGCTACAAAAAGCGCAAATTTAAACTATTTATAATTTTGAAATTTATAGCGACCGCAAAGCCCGATTTGTCACACAAATAAAAACGAAATTTATAAATTTTTACGTTATAAAAATAGATAAAATCTAATCACTATAAAATGCTAAATTTGCGCCTAAAAATTTACTTTTTATCGTAATTTTGTCTGCAAAAAGCTGAAAATCATATTCGCGGTTTTGCTAGAAATTTCATCGATAAATTCATCGTATTTGCTCGGTTTTTCCCATATTGGATCGCTTACACCAGAGAGTTCTTCAACCTTTTTCATGGCTACTTCATATGTCGTCACACCATCGATTAGATGGAGCTTTTGCGCCCCTTGCGCGGTAAAAACTCTAGCATTTGCCCACTTATCAACGTCGCGCAAATCAAGCTTTCTAGCCGTCGCGACCTCGTTTGTAAATAGCGCGTAATTTTCATCTACTAAATGTTGCAAACTCTCGCGCTCTTCGTTGCTCCACTCGCGCATAAAAGTTCCTGCTTCTTTAAATTTTCCAGCCTTTACGACTTGTGGTTTTATGCCGATTTTATCGGCTAATTCACCCAAATTTAGCCCATCCATTATCACGCCGATTGAACCGATTGTTGCGCCTTTGTTTGCATAAATTTCATCCGCCCAAACGCCGCTTAAATAGCTTCCACTAGCCATCACTCCTCCAGCGTATGCGATGAGTGGTTTTTTCTCGCTTAAAGATTTTATTGCGCCTGAGATTTCAAAGCTAGGCGCGACCGCTCCGCCAGGGCTATCTATATATAGCAAAACGCCCTTTATATCGTCGTTGTCACGGATCTCATAGATTTTTTCTAGCATTTTTGCATCGTCTAAAATAACGCCGGTTAAATTTAATCTAACTAAATTTGCTCCCTTTTCATCCTCGCTAAATAACGCCCCTAAAATGCCAATTGTTATCAAAAAAATAACTATTTTTAAAACAAAAATTACGGGCTTTAAAAGCTCCTTAAAAAACTCTTTCAAATCTGACCTCCAATAAATGTAATTTGCGCTTTTTTTGTATGCAAAATCAGCTGTAATGCTAACTGCGATGGATTTTTTACATCTAAGCTATCAAATACCCCGATGTCTGCTATTTTGCCTACTTTTATTTCGCCAGCATCTAAATTTAGGGCATTTGCGCCATCCTTTGTTGCTGCTATTAAAAGCATTTTGGCTAATTTATTTAGCTCAATTTTTGGGTGTGCTAATAAATTTGCGCGTAACTCATCCCACAAATTTAAACTGATATTTGAGCTAAGTCCGTCCGTGCCGATACTAAATTTCAGCCCATTTTTGCGAACTTTTTTCAAATTTAAACACTTTTGCCCAAGCAATCTATTCGAAAATACACAGTGCGCGATAGAGTGAAATTTAGGATCAAATTTGGCAAAATTTTCAACAAAAACGCAGTGTGTAAAAAGTGTTTTAATCCCGGCAAACATCGCTAAAAAGCTATTTTGCGTATAGAGTGGACGCGCATTTGGATTAAAAGAGCCCAAAAAATATGCAAATTTACCAGAGCCTTTTTTAAGCCACTTTTTCTCATGAATGCTCTCTAAAAAGTGTGTTGAGACGAGCAAATTTTCCTCTCGCGCTATTTTTAGGGCTTGATGCGCTAAATTAGGATGGGTAGAGTATGGCGAATGAATAGAGATCGCTGGGATAAATTTAGGCTGCTTGTTGCTAGAATGCGCACTACAAATATCATCATTTTGAGTAGAAAAATCGGCTGAAATTTGGCTAGGATTTGCGTCATTTTGCGCGGGATTTTCATCTAAATTTGTCAAAAATTTACTTAAATTTGATGTTTGTTTTGTGTTTGATTTTGGCGCATTAAATTTGGCAATTTTACATCTATTTTTTCTTTTTTGGCAGTATCAAGCGACGCATTTAAACGCTCTAAAAAATTATCAAAATTCGCCTTTAAATTTGTTTCGTTTGTGCCTAAAATTTCATTGAAAAATACGACGCGGATATCGGCGTTTGCGCACGCTTTTAAATCTATGCCAAAGCTAGAAATCTCGCCTATGCATGTAGTTCCACTCTCTTTTATTTCGTTTAATTTTTTACTAATTAGCTCGGTCGTCGCCTTTTGGCTTAACTCATTTCTGTTTAAAATGACACTTTTTAGCCACTCTATAAAGTCACCAAATGCTAGATTAGTTACATTTGCGCTATATTCTAAGTGCGTATGGGTGTTTATTAGCCCAGGCATTGCGACACAATCACTATAATCAAAAATCTCAGCATTGCTAAATTCTTGCACTAATTCGCTAAAATCGCCAATTTTTATAATCTTTTCATCAAATACAATCGATTTATTCTCTAAAATTTGAAAATCATCATCGCAAGTAAGAATATATTTTGCTTTTAAAATTTTCATCTTTGCGCTCCAAAATTAAGCTTTAAAAGGCGCAATTGTAGCAAAAATTTAGCTATGTTTTTGTATAATCGGGTATTTTTTTAAAGGAAAAACGATGAAAATAATGGTTATCCAAGGTCCAAATTTAAATATGTTAGGCACGCGCGAACCGCGAATTTACGGCACTACGACGCTAGAAGAGGTGCATAATCAAATGAAGTTAGTAGCAGATGAAGCCAAAATGGAAATAGAGTTTTTTCAGAGTAATTTTGAGGGCGAAATTGTCGATAAAATCCAAGAGTGCTACGGCACAAGCGATGGCATTATCATAAATCCGGGCGCTTTTACACACACTTCAATTGCGATTCGTGACGCGATTGCGGGTGTTGGTTTGCCGGTGGTTGAAGTGCATATTTCAAACCTTTATCGCAGAGAAGAATTCCGCAAAGAAAACTATATCGCGCCAGTTTGCGTGGGCTCGATTAGCGGTTTTGGCGTGGGTGGATATCATTTAGCGATGATCTCTATGATTCAAATTTTTCAGCAAATTAAAAATCTACAAGCGCAACAAAATCAGTGAAAAATTATATTTTAAAAGACGAAAATGCCGTGCTTTTTGAGTGCGGCTATTCATGTGATAATGTCTATTTTGCCTCTTTAAACGGGGAGAAATTTTTCATCACAGATGGACGATATGGCGTAGAAGCGAGAGCGAAAATAGCCGAGTATTGTTTGCAAAATGAGCTAAATTTTTGCGCCAATTTAGATGAAAAATCAAATTTTAATCAAACTGTCTCAAGTATACACGTTGTGGAAAGCTCCGATTTAATCGGCGATTTGCGAAAATTAATACGCAAAAGTAAAGTGGATGAAATTTATTTTAATCCGAGCGAATTTAGCCATTATGAGTTTGAAAAAATCAGCACATTTTTGGGCGTAAATTTTAAGCAAATTTTAGGTTTTTCGCATAAAAAGCGTATTGTAAAAACCCAGCGCGAAATAGAAATTTTGCGTATGGCGGCAAAATTTGGAGCGCAAAAATTTGATGAATTTGCAAAATTTATAAACGAAAAAGGCGAAGGTCTGAGCGAAAAAGAGCTGTTTTTTAACGCTGAAAATATCTTTAAAGATAGTGGAAATTTGGGGCTTTCGTTCGCGCCGATTGTCGCTATAAATGAAAATGCCGCCAAAGCTCACGCATTACCTAGTAAAAAGCGTTTGCAAAGTGGCGATTTACTTTTGCTTGATGCTGGTGTTAAATTTATGGGATTTTGCTCAGATCGAACGCGCACGGCTTATTTTGGGGCTGATGGGCTAAATTTTAGCAAAAAACAGCGTTTTAAAAGTGCAAAACAAAATGAAATTTACGAAATCGTTCGCGAAGCACAGCTTTTAGCTATTCGCGCTGTCGCGCCTGGTGTGAAGGCGCGTGATATTGACGCTGCTGCGCGTAAATTTATTGCTAAATTTGGCTATGAAAAGCAGTTTTTTCACTCTACAGGACATGGTGTGGGACTCGATATTCACGAGCTTCCGTATATATCCGCTAGATCTGATTTTATAGTGCGTGAGGGTATGGTTTTTTCTATTGAGCCTGGAATTTATCTTGAGAATGAATTTGGCGTGCGGATTGAAGATGTGGTTGTAGTGACGCAAAATGGGTGCGAAATTTTAAGCGAATAGAGTGAAAAATAGGTGAATATTGGCAAAAACAGCGCGGATTTTTTTGAGATAAAAGATGGTTTGAAATTTGAGCGGTTGCGCTATTTTCCGATGTGTGGGCGTGTAAATTTAGCTATGAAATATGACGTTATTTTGGGGCTTGGCGCAAATATCGGGCGCATTAGATTTAACTTTGTAAAGTTGCTAAATTTATTGCAAAAAGACGCTCGTTTTAGCGTAATATCCACTTCGCCAATACTCGTGAATAAGGCGTTTGGATTTTGTGCGCAACCTGATTTTTTAAATGCTGTAATTTGGCTAAAAAGCTCAAAAAGTGCGAACGAAATTTTAAAAATAATCCACAATTATGAGCGAATTTTTGGGCGCAAAAGAAGCTTTTTAAATGCTCCGCGTACGCTGGATTTGGATATTTTATACTACGGCGGGGCTCATCGAAATTGTGCTCGCTTGCATCTACCGCATATTGGCGTAGATGAGAGAATTAGTGTAATTTTACCGCTTGGATTGATGTAGGGGAAATTTATGATTAGTGAATTTGATAAGCTAAAAAAAGATATTAAAAATTTTAATGAAACACTTAAAATAAACGGGCGTTGCATTACGTTTTTTGGCTCTGCGCGTTTTGATGAAAACAATAAATACTCGCAAAAGGCACGTGAATTAGCTAGACTTTTAGCGCCTAAATTTACGATTTTTACTGGTGGTGGCGGTGGCATTATGGAGGCTACAAACCGCGGTGCTAGTGAGGCTGGAGCAAAATCGGTCGGAATAAATATAATTTTACCTCGCGAACAAGATATGAATAAATTTGCCGATTTTAAATTTACTTTTAACTACCTTTATGTAAGAAAGTGCGCCTTGATAGAAAAGTCTGATTTTTTCGTCGTTTTTCCTGGCGGTTTTGGCACTCTTGATGAGCTTTTTGAGGTGATTACGCTTAAGCAAACTGGCAAAAAATCGTGCGAAATTTATCTTTATGATAGAGAATATTTTGCGCCACTTGTGGAATTTTTTAAAATTTCATTATTAAAAAACGGAGCAATTTGCGAAGATGAACTTTTAAATTTCACGCTTTGTGATGACATAAATCAAATTTATGAGAAAATCACATATCAAAATTTAGCCTAAAAATTTAAGGAAATTCAGATGAAAATTATGGTTGCTATGAGTGGTGGCGTCGATTCTAGCGTGAGTGTGGCGATGTTAAAAGAGGCTGGGCATGATGTGCGCGGTGTATATATGATCTTACATAAAAACGACGAGTATCACCGCAAAAATATACAAATCGTTCGCAAAGTCGGCGAATATTTTGGCATAAAAACCGACGTTTTAGACTTACAAAATAAATTTTCAAGCATGGTTTATGAGCCATTTATCAACACATATCGTGCAGGTAAAACACCGAATCCATGCGCACTTTGCAACCGCTTTATAAAGCTTGGCGCGTTGCTTGATTTTGCCTTTGAAAATGGTTGCGAACGCCTAGCGACTGGGCATTATGCGCGTATAATCGACGGGCATTTATGCGTGGCAAAAGATGAGAGCAAAGATCAAAGTTATTTTCTATCAAATGCGTGTGCGAACTCACTAAAATCGGTCATTTTCCCGCTTGGTGAATATTATAAAAGCGACATAAAGGCATTTGCCATGGCTCATCCGCAAATTTCGTTTTTAGCATCGCAAAAAGAGAGCTCAGAGATTTGCTTTGTCGAAAACAGCTATATTGATGTGCTAAATCGTCATTTTAACACGCTTCAAAAGGGTGTTGTGCGCGATATGGACGGGCAAATCGTGGGCGAACACGACGGATTTGCGCGATATACGATCGGCAAAAGGCGCGGTTTTAGCGTCGCTGGGGCGCATGAGCCTCACTATGTCGCTAAAATTGACGCGCAAAATAATGAAATTTGGGTTGGTTCGCGCGATGATTTGGCTGTGAGTGAGTTTTTGACGCTAAATTTTAATGAGCTTTTAAGTGTTGGCGATGAGTTTGAGTGTTTTGTAAAAATTCGTTATCGTTCGCCAAAAACTCGCGCGAAAGTGCGAATTTTGCGCGAAAACAGTATAGATTTAGACGCTAATTTTGGCAAAAATATCGGCGTTAAATCTGCTGTAAATTTCGATACAAACACCAAAAATAGCGCAAATCCCGTCTGTAAAATCACGCTTAACACCCCAGCTTATGGCGTGGCAAGCGGGCAACTTTGCGCTTTTTATGATGAAAATGATCGCGTTATTGGGAGTGGATTTATCGCTTAAAATTTGGCGTTATTTTGTTTTGCGTATAAAATTTGCGTAATTTATCGCTTTTAATTGGCTTTTTTAAATTTTTGTGAAGCTTTTAAACCCAGCGAGATTAAAATTTCGTGATGAAAATAAAGCTAAATTTTAAGAGATAATTGACTGTTTTGCTTTTAAAAATTTAATTATAAGTGTGCGAAATTTACCATTTCATATTTATGAAAAAGCGGACAAATTTTTGCGAATCTATAAAATTTGTAGGCAAATTTCTTATAAAAATGGCGCGTGAAACGAAAATTTAAAGACAACTGCGCTAAAATCCTTGCGAATTTTTGTGCGTAAAAACTAGCGCGAATGTGCAAAAATATAAAAAATCGCGCGAAATTTTGCTATATCTATTATAAAAAATTTACAAAAAAGGAAAAACACATGAAAAAACTTACTATTATCGACACTTTTGGCTTCTTTTTTCGCCTTTATTATGCGCTTTCGTCGCTAAAATCAAAAAGCGGCAAACCAAGCGGTATGATTAGCGGTTTTGCAAATTTTATCAACTCATTAAAGAGCGAATTCCCAAGCGATTATATTATTTTCGCGCTTGATTCAAAGGGTAAAACGTTTCGTTCGCAAATCTCGTCGCAGTATAAAATCAACCGCCCAACACCTCCGCAAGCGCTTTTGGATCAGCTCGTTATTTGTATCGAAATGATCGGAAAAATGGGGCTTTGCGCCATATCTCGCGAAGGATATGAGGCTGATGATATTATCGCTTCTATCGTGAAAAAATACGCAAACGACGACATTTTTATCAGCGTCGTTACGCACGATAAAGACCTCTATCAGCTAATAGATGATGGTAAATGCGGCGTTTATAGCCCTGAAAAAAAGCGTCTTTTTGATAGTGCTGGTTGTTTTGAAAAATATGGAATCGCGCCGTCTCTTGTGCGTGATTTTTTGGCGATTAGTGGCGATAGTGCCGATAATATCGCAGGTATTAAAGGTATCGGCGATAAGGGTGCGCGCGATTTGCTAAATACTTTTGGATCGCTTGATAAAATCTATGAAAATCTGGATAAAATCGCCAACAAAAGGCAAAAAAACCTGCTAGAAAGTGGGCGTGAGAGTGCATACATCAGCCAAAAATTGGCCACACTTTATGATGATTTAAAATTTGAAGATGATATTTTAAAAATGGCTGAGTTTCCTAGCGAAAATCCGCTTTTGCGTGTGAGTGAAATTTTACGTGAATACTCGCTAAATAGGCTTTTAAAAGCGATTGGAGCGGATAATTTTTTGTTTGAAAACGAGACTTTTAGCGAGCCAACAACGGCTGAAATTTTGCCAAATTCTAGCGAAAAAATAGCGCAAAATTTGCAATTTACCCCGTGCTTAATCACCGATGAAAATGAGCTTTTTTCTATCATAAATAACATTTCTCAAGATGCAAAAGTCGCTTTTGATACTGAAACCACAGGCGTAGAAAAGGACGCTAAAATCGTCGGTTTTTCGTTTTGTTTTGATGAGAATAACGGCTTTTACGTCCCAATAGCGCACGAATATTTGGGTGCACCTAAACAAATTTCACATTCTAGCGCAAAACGCGCTATTGAGCTTTTGTTTTCGCGCTTTATTATCGGGCAAAATTTGAAATTTGATTTTAATGTTGTGATTAGAAATTTAGATATCAAACCGCCTAAAAACTACGCTGATACGATGATTTTAGCGTGGCTTGATGATCCTTCTAGTCCTGTTGGAATGGACGCTTTAGCGAAAAAATTTTACAATCATGAGACGATTAAATTTGAAGAAGTTGTAAAAAAAGGCGAGAATTTTAGCTTTGTTGCGCTTGAAAATGCGGCGCGATATGCGGGGGAAGATGCGTGGATTACGCGCAAATTTTATATGACGTTATGCGAAAAATTAGACGCTAATTTGCTAAAACTAGCGCATGAGATTGAGTTTGCGTTTATTGAAATTTTACTTGAGATGGAGAATAATGGCATATTGATAGATCAGCAAAAAATGCGCGAATTAATCGCAAAAAATGATGAAATTTTACATGTTTTAAGCGAGGAAATTTACTCGCTTTGTGGTGAGAAATTTAATCTAAATTCGCCAAAACAGCTCGGCGTAATTTTATTTGAAAAGTTAAATTTGCCATGCAAAAAACGGACAAAAAGTGGTTATAGCACAGATGAGAGCGTCTTAAATGAGCTAATTAATTTGCATCCTGTGGTTGAAAAACTGCTTAAATATCGCGAATATTTCAAGCTCCAAAGCACCTATTGCGAACCGCTTTTACAATATGCCAAAAGCGATCCGCTTGGGCGAATTCACAGCTCGTTTTTGCAAACTGGCACGGCGACTGGGCGACTCTCTAGCAAAAATCCAAATTTACAAAATATTCCCGCGCGAAATGCCCTTGCTAGCGATATTAGAGAGTGTTTTATCGCGCAAGATGGATTTAGTTTTATTTCTCTTGATTATAGTCAAATCGAGCTTAGATTGCTTGCGCATTTTAGTGGTGATGAGGCGCTAATTAGCGCGTTTTGTGCCGATGAGGATATCCACGCTAAAACGGCAAAAGAGATTTTTGGCGCGAGCGATAAAGAGAGGCGCGCGATCGCAAAAAGTATCAATTTCGGGCTTATTTATGGTATGGGCGCATCAAAATTAGCAGCTCAAATTTCGGTCTCAAGATCGCAGGCAAAAGAGTATATTGAGCGCTATTTTAAGGCATTTCCGACGATTTTAAATTTTATCGATAGCATTAAGCGTGACACAAAAAATAACGGATTTGTCACGACTCTTTTTGGGCGAAAGCGCAAATTTGATTTTACTAACGCCTCTGGCATGGTTTTGGCGATGTATGAGCGCGAGTGTGTAAATACGAAATTTCAAGGTAGCGCAGCCGATATTATCAAGCTCGCGATGTGTCAAATCCGCCCATTTTTAGGGGCTAATGCGCGAATGATTTTACAAATCCACGATGAGCTTGTTTTTGAAGTGCGCGATGAGATTGCAGATGAGTTTGGCGCGAAGGCTAGATCAATCATGCAAAATGTGGTGAGTTTAAAAATCCCGCTAAAAACTAGCCTAAATATCGCTAAAAATTTGGGCGATTTGAAGTGAAAATTTGGTTTTTTGATTTTTGGCTTAGATTTTTTTGCGCGAGTTGTATCTAAAATTTGTATGTTATGGGCTGAGCAAATCGGGCTTTTCAGTCGCTATAAATTTCAAAATTATAAATAGTTTAAATTCGCGCTTTTTGTAGCTATAAATTTTCACATATTGCGCAGGTTGTTTTGCTATTTAAAATTTATGGCGCAATGTTATTTACAACTTATAAAATTTGCTGGGTTTAAAGCTTTTTAAACCCAGTGCGCTTATTTTGTTGTTTAAAAATTTTGTGTCGTTGTAGTTTGTGTATTGATAAAATTTACTAGGATTTTTAACACAGCTTAAAACTAAGCTTTAAACCAAGCTAAGAGTGAGATTTAATCATAGCAAAAGCGTAAATTTTGCTTTTGCTAATCGTGCTTATAAAAATAAAAATTTATAAAAATTAAGCAAATTTTGATTAGTTGCTTTGCTATTTTGTGATTTCAGCTAGAAATTTGGCTTTAATCCAAGTCGCTATTAAAAAACAGCCAAAGTTAGCACACAAAAATAGACTACAAAACACCAAATTTAGTGCGCAAAAATTTCACGCCAATCAATCTTAACAACAAAAACCTAGCATTAAATCCAAATTTTCAAGCTCTATTTATATAGCAAATGCGCCAAACGTAAAAACAATTTGATTTTTATAAATTTCGTTTTTATTTGTGTGGCAAATCTGGCTTTGCGGTCGCTATAAATTTTAAAATTTTACAATGTAAAATAGATGCGATTATCAGAAAATATGCAAAAAGCTTAATAATCTCTTTCATTTTTAATGAAAAAATAAATTTAATAGGATAAAATCCGTGCTCATTTTATAACTAATGAGAAAAAGGAGAAAATATGAAAAAGTTTATGCTTTTTGTCGTATTTTGCGGAGCAATTTTTGCCAACACACTAGACGAAATCAAAGAAAAAGGCGTCTTACGAATCGGCGTTTATCGGGATAATCCGCCGTTTGCAATCTATGAAAATGGTAAAATAGATGGTTTTGAAATCGAGTTATCAAACAAAATAGCGCAAGAAATTTTCAAAGAAAATCCTATTGTCAAAAATGACATAAATGCTACAAATGCACAAAAAGGCACAAAAGATGAGCCACTTCCGCCAGTTGTTGATTTTGTTATTATAGATGGCGCGAAAAATCGTATTCCAGCCCTTCAAGACAACAAGGTTGATGCGATAGTTACGATAAGGACTATCACAAAAGACCGCCAAGAACAGATAGATTTTTCACAGCCATATCTCTCGGTAAATATCGGTATTTTATCACGCAAAAGCGATAAAATCAGAAATCTTAATGATCTAAAAGAGAAAATTTTAATCGTTAAAACCGACACAAGCGCACAAAAATATTTTGAAAAAGAGGGCATCAAAACAATCGAATGCAAAACAAACGATGAGTGCTATAAAGCCCTAAAATCAGGCGCTGGTGACGCATGGGCGGCGGATAATCTAGTCGTTTTATCATACGCGACAACCGATGAAACAATGGAGGTTAATATCCAAAATTTAGGCAGAACTGATTTTTTGGCGATCGGAGTTTCAAAGGGCAACAAAGAGCTTTTAGAAGCAATCAACAATGCGCTTTTTAATCTCAATAAGAGTGGCTTTTTTGAGAACGCTTATAAAACTAAATTTGAGCCATTTTACAAAGGCAAAGCCGAAAAAAAATACTTTTTGTTAGATGGCATTTATAACAGCTTATTTTTATAATAGTTTATTTTCAAAATTTAGCCTGAATTTTAATAGAAATTTAGATTAGATTTTACACTAAATTTCAATCGCCTCAAAAGATAATATGCGCGCAAACTTAAGCATAAAATAACCACAATTTGCGCGCATTCTACGAAAATTTTTAGCTATTACAAAGCTTTCACCACCAAATTTGTGCTAGTAAGACATTTTTACCAAAAACATATTTATCACTTTAATAAGTATCAAATTGCAATAAATAGGCGCAAAGTGTTTTCAAAACGTGCACATTAACAGTCAAATTTCACCTATAATTTACTCCGCTTAGCACGTAAATTTGCATAAAATTGGTGCAATTTTTGTTTATGGTTATTAAATTCATGCTGGGTTAAAAGCTTACAAAAAGGAGCTAAAAACAAGCAAATTTTATACACCACAAAACACAATTTGCAAGCACAACAAGAGGCGTAAATTTTAAAAATCTTAATCTGAACATTTTTTATAACACGCGCAAAAATACAAAAATATTACTCAAGAATCAATACAAATTACGTAGAAATTCAGCATTTACTAGAGCCAAATTTCTAGCTAAACGTCGCAAAATAGCAGACAAACTAACAAAATTTGTGCTAAAAATTTACCCAGATTATTCATTTGTAAAAAGCGCAAATTTAGCGTTTCAAAGCGATTTCAAACACGAAAATTTGATGATATTTGGCAGTGCAATTTTGTAGAATAGAAGTTGTGCTTTTGTCATGACAATTAAATTTTACTCTTAACTTAATTTGTAAATAAAAAATTTTATCAAGCGCGGCAAAAGGCGCAAACGCTAGAAAAATAATAGGCTTCATCACTAAATTTATTTTGTTTGAACGCATTGGCAAAATCAAAGATAGCGAAGTTAGCTACGCAAAATTCTCAAATTTTAGAGTAAAAACGACATAAATTTATTTTAATTGTGATCAAAAATTCAACGCATCAAAAGTAAAAAATTCACCTAAAAATTTGATAATTTCTATTTGCAAACAAAATCAAACCGCATATCAAATTTTAAAATTTCATTAAATTTTTAGTGTTAAAATCGCGCCTTTTTACAAATTTAGCTCCATAAAAGCCAAATTTCACTCCAAATTTAAGGTAAATTTATGCAAAAAAAGAGTTTTTCCGCGACATTTTTAATATTCATTCTCGCTTTTATGAGCGCACTCGCACCACTTTCTACCGACATGTATCTACCAGCACTGCAAAATGTGGCGAAAAGTTTTGCGACAAATGAGTTTTACACAGGGCTTTCCATCTCGCTATTTTTCATCGGATTTGCCATCGGACAGCTAATTTATGGGCCTCTAAGCGACATTTTCGGGCGTAAAATCCCTCTAATTTTTGGCGTCATATTTTTTATTCTCTCCTCTCTTGGATGCGTTGTAGTTGATAATGTTCATCATTTTATATTGTTGCGATTTTTTGAGGCACTTGGCGGATGCTCTGGCGTGGTCATCGCGCGTGCAATCGTAAATGATAAATTTGAGTTTGAAAAAGCTGGTGCGATCTATTCGATTTTGATGGTTGTAGGCGCGCTAGCACCGATGATTGCGCCATCTTTGGGCGGAATTATTTTAAAATATTTTTCGTGGCAAAACATATTTGTTACGCTTTTTGGGCTTGGAATTTTGCTGATTTTGTTGATAATTTTTGGGTTAGATGAGACAAATTTCGCACGCAAAAGCTTCTCTTTTGGCGAAATTTTACACGGCTACAAAGCGGTTTTGGGCGATAAAATTTTTGTCGGTTTTGCGCTTACGATGGCATTTTCGTTTTCATCGATGTTTGCATATATCACGGTTGCAAATCCGATTTTTGTCGGGCATTTTGGGATACAAGAGCAAATTTTTGGGCTCATTTTTGGGCTAAATTCACTAGGATTAATGATAACTTCTATCGTAAATGCAAAGCTAGAAAGAAAATTTGCGCCAATATCGCTACTAAAATTTGGGCTAGTTATGATGATAATTTGCGCTGGCTTTGCATGGTTTTTAGGGAGGATGAGTGGACTTATTGGCTTTGAAATCGCGCTGTTTTTTACCATCGCAACAAACAGCTTTATCATCCCCACTACGACGCTTTTAGCGATGAAACGACACGCTAAATTTTCAGGAACAGCAAGCGCAATTTTGGGATTTTTGCAATTTAGCGTGGCTGGATTTGTATCATTTATGGTCTCAAAATTCGCTGTTTTAACTCCGTGGGCCCTGGGTGCTTCGATGATGATTTGTGCTGTAATTGGCGCAACGCTATTTTTGGTTTTAATTTTCAAAAGGTGTGAAATTTAAAACAAATTTTTAAAGGTCTAAATTGAAATTTAACTCAACTTAGACCAGATTTGTAAAATTTTATAAAAAATTGTATAAATCATCTAGTAGAAAGTATTTTTTATCGGCTGTGCCTTTGTAAAATGGCTCAAACGTGTCATTGTAAGCTTTTTTGAAAAATCCGCTTTTATTTAACATGGCTAGTTGTTTATTAATCGCTTCTACTAAATCTTTGTTACCTTTTTGCACCGCAACCGCCAAAAATACGCTCTCGCCGAGATTTTTTAGATCAACTTTTACATCATTATCTAAAATCGGATAGGTCATAACATACAAATTATCATCAAGATAGCCATCTATTTCGCCACTTTTTACCTTTTGGTAGCACTCGCGCGAACCGCTACATTGCACAGATTTTATGCCGTTTTTTACCAAAAATTCTTCACCTGTTGAACCAGTTATTGCACCAATTGTGCTTTGTTTGATATTGTCTAAATTTTTAATATTAGAATTTTTTGTCGTCAAAAGTCCCAAACTAGCAGAAAAATATGGCATCGAAAATTCAACCTCTTGGCGTCTTTGTTCAGTCACACTCACAGATGCCACAGCCATATCAATACGATTTTCTTTTAGATATTTTAACCTAAGATCGTCGCTAGTAATTGGTACAAGCTCGATTTTACCGCCATCGCCGACAATTGTAGAGCCAAGACTTTTTGCAAGTTCAGCTTCAAAACCCTCATAATCACTATCTGTCTTTTTGCTAAATGGAGGCTCTGATTCATACACTCCGATGCGAATTGTCTTGCTTTTTTGAATATCATTTAAAGAATCCGCAAATGCTAACGAACAAAATAATGCGCCTAAAATCATTTTTTTCATGATCTCTCCCTAAAATAAAAATTTAATGTCAAATTTCGCACATTAGACATAGAAAAATTAACATTTATGGGGGCGTATTATAATTTAATTTTATAAAATTTCAAACAACAAAGACAAAAAAAATATAAAATTTGTCTGAATATATAAATTTTGCAAAGCAAACGCTATTAAAACTAATTTTTTAATTTAAAATTTAGTTTTTAACGGTTGTTGTGCTGCGGTTTAAAAGGGGTGTTTTTATAAATTTATTCATTATTATCTAGTGCCAAACTTAAATGATTTTAAATAGTAAAATCTCATTTTACAAATCAAATATTTTTGTCGATTTTATCAACCCTGCCGGCAAAAATTTAGCCTATCGTCTCGTTTTTATCTAGATAAATTCGCAAACAGATTGTTTTTATTTTATCTTTAATGTTTTTTGTAGAAAGTATGAAATTACAAGATAAATTTGCTCTTGAATTTATAATTTCACCGAGCATTAAAGAGCAAATTTATTCACCTATTTAGAAATTTTAAAAGCCGCTTTACATCTTTTAAAATAAATTTCCATCTAAATTTTTAGACAAAACAAAGCCAAAATTTCAAAACAACAGATCCGATTTTATCTCATTATACTTTGCTTCGCCACAAATTTCGCGCACCAAAATAAGTGCAAACTCCATCGCGGTAGCTGGCCCTTTTGATGTTAAAATATTGCCATTTATTACTACGTTTTTATCGCCACAAAATTTAAGCTCGTTTTGTAAATTTTCGCCACAAATTTGGCTATTTTTTTCACCATCTTGAACGCGCATAAACTCATCATTCGCGCTTAAAACCTGCTTTTCAAACCCAGGATAACAAACAAATTCCCCGCGCAAAACTCCAGCACTAGCAAGAGCCCACGGCGCAGCACAAATCGCGCCGATCTTTTTGCCTTGCGCGCTAAATTTGCGTAAAACCGCGCCTAGCTTCTTGCTTTGCGCCAAAAATTTAGCCCCAGGAAGTCCGCCTGGAAGCAAAATAGCATCAAAATCATCAATCAAATTTTCATCTAAATTTGGCGTTTGTTTGACGCTGCAACCGCTAGTTGATTTAGGCGAATTTGCCTCTAAAATTTGCTCTTTTGTATCTTGATTTAAATCGCGCGCTGGGTTTAAAGGCTTCGCGCACGCGTCAATATTTTCATCGATATTCTCACGCGAAAAAACATCGTCAAAAATCTCATCAGCCTCAATTTTTATCCCATGGGCCCCGCGAATATTTTTTTCGCTAAGCCCCACGATTTTGACGTTTGCGCCAGCGCGCCTTAAGATATCAATGAGCGTAATCGCCTCTATTTCTTCAAATCCATCAGCCAAAATCACAGCTATTTTCGTGCTATTTTCGCCCATCTTTGCCCCTTTAATAGCGTTTGATTATTTTAAATTTTTAAAGCCAATCGGCAAATCTAAATCCATTTTTTTAACAATATCCATCGCTAATCTTAGCTCATCAATACTCTTGCTCTCACAACGCACCTCATCGCCTCTAATACTCGCATTTACCTTGATTTTGCTATCTTTTATCGCCTTTACGATCGCCTTTGCGCTTGGTTGATCAATCGTATCATTTAGGCTCAAAACAAGGCGGAAATTCCCACCACCAGCACTCTCGCGCGTCTTTTCTTTGAGTGCTTTTATCTCTATAGCGCGCTTTATAAATTTACTCAAAAGTACATCTTTTATCGCATCTATTTTGCTTTCGCTAGAGCTTAAAAGCGTGATGATTTTATCTTTTTCATTTAGCTCAATTTCGGCTTTAATGCCTTTAAAATCGAATCTCGCGCCAATCTCTTTTTTTGTGGTTTCAATAGCGTTTTTAACCTCCATCATATCCAAACTAGCACTTATATCAAATGCGTGAATGTCTGCCATTTTTGCTCCTTAGTGTAAATTTTCGTTTAATTTTATCGCACGGACGTTTAGCGTGGCGCAAATTTGCCCGTTTTGGCTATTTTGGCGAAAGTGAAGCGCGCTTAATCCACCTAGCTCTTTTGCCTTGTAAATTTCTTTATCGAATGTGAAATTTGTATTTATTTTGGCGAGTTTTTCGCGTTCATCGGTGCTGATTGTGATCTTTGTGCCCTCTAAAATCGCCACTCCACCATCTACAACACAATCATCTCCAAGCGGTATGCCAGTAACTGAGTTTGCTCCTAGTAAACAACGCTCGCCGATACTTACTGGATTGCCATTTGTCCCGCTAAGCACACCTAAAATCGATGCTCCACCGCCAACATCAGAGCCATTTCCAACGACTACCGAGCTTGATACGCGCCCTTCGATCATCGCTTTTCCTAGCGTTCCAGCGTTAAAATTCACATAACTAGCACCAGGCATGATCGTAGTCCCATCGCCGATACTTGCGCCAAAACGCACCTTCGCGTCGTCTAAAATTCGCACGCTATCATTAGGCACAATGTGGCTTAAAAAGCGCGGAAATTTATCAACAAACGAAATTTTCGGATAGACGCCAGACATTTTTAACCAAATTTCATTCTCTCTTAGCCACTCAAGCTCTAGCGGACGACCATACTCATCCCACGCTAAATTGGGCATTATGCTAAATATTCCATCTAAATTTAATGAGCGTGGCATAACTCTATTAAGCGATAATAAATAGAGTTTTAAATACGCACTTTCGACACTTTTTGGCGCACTATCATCGAAAATAATCGTAAGAACAAACTCAAATTCAGGCTCTTTTTCGTGGTCTAAAATTTCGCCCATCAAAATCAAATTTTGTAAATTTCTATGCGCGTTGCCCTTTGCCTCGCTAGCTAAAAATTCAAAAATTTTCAACGCTTTTGCAATAATTTTTTTATTCAAAACAAATACGCATTCGCTATCATCAAGGCTAAATTTCTTCCCATTTTTGGCGTAAATTTCACTAATCGCCCAGAGCATAACAGAAAGAGTTTTAAAATTTTCTCTAAAATTTACAACCGCATATGTTGCATTTAGAGATTTTTGCGGGCAAACCTTACCTTTTTCAACTCGCGCAAAACCCCAAGCTAAGGGCTCTTTATAAATATTTGATTTTTGAATTTCATCTGTAAATGCATTAAATTCGTCCATATTTTTCATAATTTTCTCCTTTTATTTTGGTTGGATTTGCGAATTATCGGCTAAATTTTGGCGGTTTATCAACGCTAATTTTTCTAGCAATAAAATCGTCGCTCTCTCATATCGCTTTGCGCTCACAGAATTTGGCTCAAAAAAGCTAATTGGACGCCCATTATCGCCCGCTTCGCGCGTAGCAATCTCAATTGGGACGTGCGCTAAAACCTCGCATCCAAATTTACGCGCAAGTGCGTCAGTGCCACCTTTGCCAAAAATCTCATACTCTTTGCCATTATCAGGGCAGATAAATCCGCTCATATTCTCTACAATCCCCGCGATTTGAATATGGAGTTTTTTAAACATATCAAGACTTCGCTCACTATCATCTAACGCCACAATTTGCGGTGTGCTAACGCAAATTCCCGCACTTACTGGCACACTTTGTGCAAGTGTGATTTGCGCATCGCCAGTGCCTGGAGGCATATCTATAAACAAAATATCTAATTGCCCCCAATTTACGTCGGTTAAAAGCTGTTTTATCGCTTGCATCACCATCGCGCCACGCCAAATGACGCCAGAGCCTTTATCGACTAAATTTCCAAGGCTCATCATCTTTATCCCGCATTTTGAAATAGGCTCAATACGCTCGTTTTCTAAATTTGGTTTAACATCATCAACACCTAGCATTCGCGGAATATTAGGCCCGTAAATATCAGCGTCTAAAACACCCACGCGCTTACCAAGACGCGCCGCGCAAATCGCCAAATTTAGCGTGGTTGTGCTCTTGCCAACGCCACCTTTCCCGCTGCTTACCATGACAAAATTTGAAATATTTGGCGCGATATTATTTATCTTTGGCTCGTCGCTTAGTCCATCGATTTGCGGTGATTTTACGATAACTTCGGCTTGCGGAAAAAGCTTTAAAATTTCATCTTCCACAGCACGCAAAATCTCCTTTTTATGAGACGCGATTTCAACTTCAATCGAAATTTTATCATCTATTTT
>CAUTSW010000009.1:0-28912 GCA_963541085.1 uncultured Campylobacter sp. | reverse complement strand
TAATGGAAAATTTTAACCCCAAAAATATAAAAAATCCGCGACAAATTTAGCACTTAAACCCAGCATGAGAATATACAAAGACATTTTAAATTACACAATTTATGTCTAAGTATCTTGCAAATTTATAAGATAAAACCCAACAAAAATAAATTCCATTTTTAACTATTTTTGCGATTTTGATGGATAATTATTTGTATTTTCTGCCTTAAAATTTGATTTGTTTTAACGCTGATTTATAACTCCAAATTAAGTGCGTCTGCTTTATAATTTGACTTCTTTGTTTTTTAAATTTCCTAAAATTTTAGTATAAATTTGCGTATGAATTTGCCCTACTCTTATCAAATAAATAAGCGCGTCGATATTTTGCAAATTTTGTTAATGAAATTTAGTCAAATTTGGCTAAAATCGCGCGAAATTTCATCAAATTTTAAGGAGAAATCATGAATTTAGAATCGATTTACAAAGATGTTGGCGCATATTTACAAGGACATTTTTTGCTTTCTAGCGGGAAGCATTCTGAGTTTTATTTGCAAAGTGCGAAGGTGTTAGAAAATCCTGAAATAGCTGGAAAATTAGCCGATGAATTGGCGCGAGTTATCGCTAAATACGGTGTGGAATTTGATAGTGTTTGTAGCCCTGCTTTGGGCGGTGTTTTGGCTGGATATGAGCTAGCGCGCGCTGCTAAAAAGCGTTTTATTTTTACAGAACGCGTGGATAAAATAATGACGCTTAGACGCGGATTTAGCGTGACTCGTGGCGAAAAATTTATCGTTTGCGAAGATGTGATTACGACTGGGGGTTCAGCCCTAGAGAGCGCGAAAATAATCGAGAGTTTAGGCGGCGAGGTCGTGGCTTTTGCAGCGCTTGCAAATCGTGGCTTTTGCGCGGTTAAAAATTTGGGCAATGCGCGAAAAGATAGTGCGAAATTACCCGAGGATAAACCACTTTTTACGCTTGGTAATTTTGATTTTGATATTTATGAAAGCGATACGTGTCCGCTATGTAAAAGTGGCTCGGTAGCTATAAAACCTGGGAGCAGGGGAAACTAGAAATTTGCTTTTAAAATTTGTGAGATATTTCCCTTCAATAAGGAGATATTTTGCAAAAATTATTTATTTGACTTAATAAAAGGAGTTTTTATTCTCTGATGTAGCCGACAAATCTATTATAAATTTATCACTGAATGTTTGAGGTCTAATTTGTGAAATGTCGATAAAAGTTCATTTGCATTTTTGTGCGTAGATATTTTGCAAGAGAGCTCAAAACTTCTTAAAAAATATTAAATTCTAGGGAACAAATTCTCGCTTCTTGAAACTATAGTGAAGATTTTTCAAAGGATACTTTAGATATTTGCGTTTTAAACTATAAATTAGCCAAACAAGGCAAATTTAAACCAAACTTGCAACGCTAATTTAGTTCAAATACAACTTTTTTGTGAATTTTACATAAACCAAACCGCCGTTACATTTAAGTTCGCAAAAGCTATGGCGAAAATCTTGCTTTAAAAGTCCAAGCATAGGCTTTTGGTGCTTGTTTTAGATCTCGCTCTTTTAGCTTTTATAATATTTCGCCACCAAATTTGGCTTGTTTTTCGCAATTTAATTTGTTAATTTAAACTTTAAATTGCAAACTGCAAGTGTTTTTGGAATTTTTGCCACGGCGGTTTAAAACTTGAATTGTTTTTCTAACTTGCTACATAATTTGTCTCTTAAATTTATTTTAAATTAGAAAATTTGGTTAGTTTTGGTAAATTTTTAAACTTTTTAAGATATTTTTTTGAGGAATTTCGCCGAATTTTGGCGAAATTTCATTTTTTTACATATTTAAAAAATATTCGTGAATGCGCGTGTCGTCGTTTAATTCAGGGTGAAAAGCTGTAACGAGTATATTTTTTTGACGTGCGGCGACGATTTTGCCATCAATTTGAGCCAAAATTTGCACCTTTTCGCACTGTTTTTTGCCATCTTTGCACGATTTTTCGTCGGAATTTTGTGCGAAATTTGCATTTAATTGAGCTTCAATTTTGGTGTTATTACAACCTAAATTCGCACCAAATTTGCCATCATCTAACACATTTTCAATATAAGGCGCACGGATGAAACTCATCGGTACATCGCTCATTTGGTCAAATTTCCCAAGGGCAAAAAAGCTCCCAAGCTGCCTACCATAGCCGTTTCTACGCACTTTAATATCCATTAAAGCAAAGTGGCGACGTGTGTCATTTTCGATCTCTTTTGCGAGTAAAATCAGCCCAGCGCACGTCCCAAAAACAGGCATTCCGCGTAAAATCATCTCC
The DNA here is from genome assembly GCA_963541085.1 of uncultured Campylobacter sp. Lineage (GTDB taxonomy): Bacteria > Campylobacterota > Campylobacteria > Campylobacterales > Campylobacteraceae > Campylobacter_B. Next base: position 26,616 of record CAUTSW010000009.1, on the reverse strand, counting down.
CTTAATGGCTCAAAAAGTCCAAGTTCACGCAAAAGTTTTCCTTGCGTGGTGCTTTCACCCCCACATAAAATCAGCCGATCAAATTTATTTTGCAAATCGGCTAACTTACGGATCTCGCACCACTTTTCGCCCAAACGATCAAGCATCTTTTCATGCTCTGCAAACGCCCCTTGAACGCACAAAATTCCGGTCATTATTCGCCTCTTTTTGCCATTAAAATTTCGATCTCGCTCTCATTTATTCCGACCATCGCTTCGCCTAAATCTTCGCTTAAAGATGCGATTAAAGATGCGTCGGTGAAATTTGTAACCGCTTTTACAATCGCCGCCGCACGTTTTTCAGGATTTCCTGATTTAAAAATACCGCTTCCTACAAATACACCCTCGGCGCCTAGTTGCATCATAAGTGCCGCATCAGCAGGAGTTGCCACACCGCCAGCTGCGAAATTTACCACAGGAAGTTTGCCGTTTTTATGCACAAATTCGACCAAATCAAACGGCACACGCAAAATTTTTGCCTCTTCAAAAAGCTCATCTTCATCCATTGAGACGATTTTTTTGATCTCGCTTTGCATCATTCGCATATGGCGGACAGCTTGGATAATATCGCCGGTGCCAGGCTCGCCCTTTGTGCGGATCATCGACGCACCCTCTGCGATACGGCGGAGTGCTTCGCCTAAATCTTTTGCGCCGCAAACAAATGGCACTTTAAATTTAGTTTTATTTATATGATAAACATCATCAGCTGGGCTTAAAACCTCGCTTTCATCAATGTAATCAATCTCAATTGCCTCTAAAATTTGCGCCTCTACAAAGTGTCCGATACGGCATTTTGCCATTACAGGAATTGAGACTGCTTCTTGAATACCTTTTATCATTTTTGGATCGCTCATACGGCTTACACCACCCGCCGCGCGAATATCAGCTGGGATTCGCTCCAAAGCCATTACAGCACAAGCACCCGCATCTTGCGCGATTTTTGCTTGTTCTGGTGTGGTTACGTCCATGATGACACCACCTTTTAGCATTTGGGCTAAATTTTTGTTTAGTTCGTATCTTGACATCTTATATCCTTAAAATTTGAATGTAAAAAAGTCTCGGATTATAGCTTAAATTTCGTAAATTTAGCCATTTTAAGGCATAATTTCGCCCAAATTTTAAAGGATAAGTAATGAAAAAAATCTACATTTTAGCAACAGGCGGGACAATTGCGGGTAGTGCAAAAAAATCGCAAAATAGTCTAAATTTTGGCTCTTATACATCTGGTGAAAAGCAAATTTCACAGCTTTTAGAAGAGATTCCATCTCTTGGCAAATTGGCGCAAATTAGTGCCGAGCAGTTTGTAAATATCGGTTCGCAAGATATGACAAGCGAAATTTGCCTAAATTTGGCGCGACGCGTTGATGAAATTTTGCGCGAATTTGATGGTGTTGTGATTACTCATGGTACCGATACGATGGAAGAGAGCGCGTATTTTTTAAATTTGATGATAAATAGTGATAAACCGGTCATTTTAACAGGTGCGATGAGAAATTCGGATTCGCTTAGTAGCGATGGAGCGTTAAATTTATACAACGCCATCGCTGTTGCCACGAACGAAAATGCGCGAAAAATGGGCGTAATGGTCGTGATAAATGATGAAATTTACTCAGCGCGAGATGTAAGCAAAACAAATACAAATTTATTAAATACATTTATGTCGCCAAATAGCGGTAAAATCGGCGTCGCGCACTACGGAGAGGTTAAATTTTACGCAAAATCGCTTAGAGCGCACACGTATAAAACGCCATTTTGCGCGGATAAAATTTCGCCGAATTTGCTTGATAAATTTGTGCGTGTTGAGATTATTTTCGCCCATCAAGATATCGACGGCGCGGTCGTGCGTGATGCGATTAAGCGCGGTGCAAAGGGGCTCGTGATCGCTACTTTTGGTAATGGCAATGTCGGTAGCGCATTGCAAGATGAGTTAAAATTTGCACTAGAAAATGGCGTGGCGATCGTGCTTTCATCTCGCACTGGAAGTGGTGTAGTAAGTGCTGATGAGAGCGAAAATACTTTGGCAAATTTCATCTTAGCGGATAATCTAAATCCACAAAAAGCGCGAATTTTGCTCTTAATTTCGCTTTTACACGGGTTAAATTTGGCGCAAATTGCCGATGCTTTTAAGACCTATTAATAAAAATTCGCTAAAATACGCGCGACTTATTTTTTGGAGAAGAAAATGAATAAAGAAGAGATTAAAGATTTAATGGAATTTTTTGATAAAACTGGCATTAGTCGCGTTAAAATCAAAGATAAAGAGTTTGAAATCGAACTTAAAAAAGGCGTAGACGCCCCAGAGCCACTTCCTGCATGTATCCCACAACCTACTCAACCAATTAGCGTTGTAGTAAATGAAAAACCTATGCTACCATCTACACCAAAAGAGACGATAAATTCGCCTATGGTAGGCACATTTTATGCAGCGCCAAGTCCAGGCGCGGCACCGTTTGTAAAAGTAGGGCAGAGTGTGCGCAAAAATGGCGTTGTTTGCATAATCGAAGCGATGAAAATTATGAATGAAATCACAGCAGAGTTTGATTGTAGAATCACTGAAATTTTAGTTTCTGATGGACAGCCTGTTGAGTTTGGAATGCCGTTATTTGCGGTGGAGAAAATCTAATGGAAATCAAGCGAATTCTCATAGCAAATCGCGGTGAAATCGCACTTCGCGCCTTACGCACGATTCAAGAGATGGGAAAAGAAGCGGTTGTTGTCTACTCTACCGCTGATAAAGACGCGCTATATGTAAAATATGCAAACGCTAGTATTTGTATTGGTAATCCGCGCTCTAGCGATAGCTATTTAAATATCCCAGCGATCATCACAGCGGCGCAAATTAGCGAGTGCGACGCGATTTTTCCAGGATATGGATTTTTGAGTGAAAATCAAAATTTTGTTGAAATTTGCGAGAAAGAAAATATCAAATTTATCGGACCAAGCGTAACAGCGATGGCGTTAATGAGTGATAAATCCAAAGCAAAACAGATGATGAAACGCGCGGGCGTGCCTGTCGTGCCAGGAAGTGATGGCGCGATTAGCGATGTAGAAGTCGCAAAAAAACTTGCCAAAGAGATCGGCTATCCTGTTATCATCAAAGCCGCAGCTGGCGGAGGCGGACGAGGCATGCGCGTAGTTGAACGCGAAGAGGATTTAGAAAAAAATTTCTGGTCGGCTGAGAGTGAGGCTGTAAGCGCGTTTGGCGATGGCACAATGTATATGGAAAAATATATCGCTAGCCCGCGCCACGTCGAAGTGCAAATTTTAGGCGATGAACACGGCAATGTGGTGCATATTGGTGAGCGCGATTGTTCTATGCAACGTCGCCATCAAAAGCTAATCGAGGAGAGCCCTGCTGTGTTGCTAGATGAGCCTACTCGCAAACGCCTTCACGAAACAGCGATTCGCGCGGCAAAAGCTATCGGATATGCGGGCGCTGGGACATTTGAATTTTTGTATGATAGAACTAGCGGTGAGTTTTATTTTATAGAGATGAATACGCGCTTGCAGGTTGAACACTGCGTAAGCGAGATGGTAAGCGGGCTTGATTTAATTGAGTGGATGATTCGTATCGCGCAAGGCGAGACGCTATTAGCGCAAGATAGCTTTACATGCAAAGGACACGCGCTAGAGTGTCGTATCACAGCAGAAGATCCAAAAAGTTTCGCGCCAAGCCCTGGCAAAATCACAAAATACGTAGCTCCAGGCGGTCGCAATGTGCGCATGGATAGCCATATTTATGAGGGATATTCTGTGCCGCCATTTTATGATAGCATGATCGGGAAACTTATTGTTTATGATACTGATAGAACTCGCGCAATTGCCAAGATGAAAGTTGCACTTGATGAGCTTATAATCAGCGGGATCAAAACGACGACGAGTTTTCATCGCGCAATGATGGAAAACAGTGACTTTATCAACAACAACTACGATACAAACTATCTATCTAAACACTAAAATTTGTGGTCAAAATTTAGCGATGTGTTAAATTTTTGACCACTCGCATAAAGTCGGTATAATTGTGGCTAAATTTCAAAAGGTGAGTAAAATGGCAAACTTTAAGAGAGAGAGAGAGAGAGAGTAAAACCGGCGCAAATTTAATCAAATTTAATAGCAAATTTAGCGTTAGTTTTGGTAATTTTAATCAAATTTCTTCACCAAATTTAATTGCACTAATATCAAATTTAATCACTCAAATTTCACATACATTAAGATCAAATAAACAAAAAGAGATAATTTCAAAAGCAAATTTACCACCTTAAAAATCTATCACAAACTTTAAATAAGCAAGAAAAAGATTTTATTTATTGTCTATTTTGTTGCTTATAGGTTGTGATAGCAATACATACGCTGTTATTAGATTATACGTTGTAGTCAAATGAATAACTTTATAAAGGAGAAAAGATGTTTTTAAACATATTAAATAACGCCGAAAAGACGGCATTTTTACAGCTTGCAATGATTTGTGCAAAAGCTGATGGTGTGATACGAGAAGAAGAAAATGAGGTTTTGCAAGCGTATTGTGATGAGATGGATATACAAATGCCTAAATTTGGCGCAAAGATAGACTATATCATAGAGTGTTTCGATAATGAAAAAGAAAAATATAATAGTGAGATCAAAGAAATTTTGTCAAATTTTAGCATAGCCCGAGAGATAGATGTTGATACTGGAAGGGCAATGGAAAAAGAACCTCCTGCTAGCGATGCATTAATAATGAATCTTTCTGGGAGAGCAAGACTATGCAATACTTTAAAAATCGTCTATTTTGAGCTTATCGCACTCATCTATTCAGATGGCGAAGTTCCACCTATCGAGGCTGATATTTTGAAGCGATTTGAACCGGATTTAAAAACAAAAGAGTTAGAAAATTTTGCAATTTCCCTTACAAATCAATTAAATTTTGTCAAAACTATAGAATTATTAAACGCGAGGAACAAATAATGTTTTTAAAAGAATTTAGCGATGTGATGACACGTAATTTTTTGGTGTTTGCGGCCGTTTTAGATACACCGCACGAAATGCTTAAAGAGTATACAAAAGAGTGCAAAATAAAGCCGAATTTAGATGAAATTAGCGCGGAGGCACAAAATATCGCGCTAATTTTTGATAAAGAAAATGATGAATTTAAAGAGAGAATTTTAGATTTAATTGAGGGCGCGAATATTAAATTTTATCTTGAAATTTCTATGATTTTAAACACAAATCCATATGAGCCAAAAAACATTTTTGTGCATGAAATTTTGCGTGAGAGATTAGGCTTTAGTGAAGAAATTTTTGCACTTTGTGATAACTGGGCACAAAATATGAGCTTTCTTAGCGCAAGCGCACGTAAAGCGGTTTTGGATTAAAATTTGCAACAAATTTTAAAATAAAAAATGTATGAAATTAAGCAAATTTATGAAATTTAATTGTGATAAATGCGGGATTTGTTGTCGTCATATTGAAGGAATCGCAGAACTTTCGCATTTTTTAGGTGCTGATGGGGTTTGTATAAATCTTGATCGCACTACAAATTTATGCAAAATTTACGATAAACGTCCGCAAATTTGCAGAGTAGATGAGATGTATCAGGCAAAATATTTTATGTATTTCAAGAATTTACAAGATTTTTTCGATGCTAACGAAAAAGCGTGCGAAATTTTAAAAAAAACTTATAAGGATTAAAAAATGCCAATTCCATTTATTTTAGGCGGTATCGCAATAGCAGCTGGCGCATTTGGCGCAAAGAAAGGTTATGATGCTTATTGCGATAATGAAGATGCTAAAAGTTATACACAAAGAGCAAAAAGGATTTTTGAAAATAGCCAAGAAGAGCTTAATGATAAGCGCAAAGCAACAAATGAGAATTTAAACGATTTTGGTGAATATAAAAAGTCTATTTTTGAAAACGAAATTAATAAATTTATTTATTTGTTTAGACAAATCAAAAATTTCAAAGTAACAGACAACACTTTAGACGAGTATGAGTTTCAAAACAACGAAATTTCGTTTGAAGCATTCAAAAAAGAGGTCTTTAATGTAACAAATTTATTAGGCTCTATGGGTGGTAGTGCCGTGGCTGGTGCGGCGGCTGGTTTTGGTGCATTTGGTGCGACTGGGCTTTTGGCTACAGCTAGTACAGGCACAGCAATATCTACATTAAGTGGTGCGGCGGCTACAAATGCGACTTTGGCTTGGTTGGGTGGCGGCTCATTGGCGGCTGGCGGGTTTGGCGTAGCTGGTGGGACGATGGTGCTTGGCGGACTTGTCGCTGGTCCTGCTTTGGCTGTGGCTGGCTGGGTGCTATCAGCAAAAGCCAAAGAGGCAAAAAATGAAGCCTACTCAAATTTGGAAAAAGCGCGTTCAATAAAAGCTATCAACGATACGGTGATTTTGAAGCTTAAAGAGATAGTTAAAATGTCAAACGCAGTACGCCAAACGATACAAACTCTAAATAATTTAGCTTTTAAATCGCTTTTAATAGAGCTTGAACTATTTTTGATAAAAAAGAGCGATTACAATCATTTTAGCAAAGATGAAAAAGAATTTGCGAATAAAATTTTAAATGTTGCGCAGACTATAAAAAATTTACTTGTTGTTCCGATTTTAACAAAAGATGGCGAGATAGACAAAAAGGTGCAATCGGTATTAAAATGTGGCGAGGAGTTGATAGAAAAATTGGCTAAAATCGACGAAAATATAGATAGTTTTTAAAATTTGGGCTCAAATTTGGGCCCGTTAAATTTAAGGAATTTAAAATGAAAGCACTTTATGAAGAGATAATAGACGAGATTAGCACACAAACATTAGCTAGGTATAAGCTAAATATTTTTGATACAACAAGTTACGCAAAAAGCGTAGAGGCCACTAGAATGCGTCTAGATGTGGAGGAAATTTATGCTTCATCGCGCGTAGCAAATAAAGCAGAAAAAACCGATACCACTTCGCATGGATTTTTATTTGAAGGGCTTGATACTGGTATGCGAAATATCGAAAATGCGGGATGCGGAAGCGATGAGCGCTATATTAGACATGATAAAATGGGCAAATCAAACGATGAATTAATAGATGTGGCAAAAATCGATAAAAGCGATGTAATTAGAGCTGAAAATGGCGAAGCTGTCAAAATAAAAGGCGGCGCGCAATTAAAAAGCTTTGAGAGCAAAGAGAGTCAAATGAAACATAAGGCTCGCACAAAAGTAATATCAAAATCAAATAGTTTAAAAGGCGAAAATGGCAAATATATGAATGCTGATAATCTAGATATCATAGTAAATTCGGATCGCTACGATGAGGATATAAATCATTATAAAAACGTCATTGCCAAAAGCAAAGATCAAAAGCAAATCGCCGAGGCGAAAAAAATGCTAGAAAAAATCAAACAAAGCAAAGTAGATTATGAGACTTCTCAAAACATAAACGCAGCTAAATTTGCGTTTATGAGCGATGCAAAATATATGGCGCAAAATATCGGCGGTGTGACACTTAGCGCATCAAGCATGATTGCATTGCAAACACTAGGAAGCGGTGTAATTTATGAGATAAGAGACTATGCAAAAGGCGGCACAGAAGGTTTAAAAGATCGAATAATTAGACTTTTTAAAAATACTTTAAGTACATTTAAAGATGGCTTTAAAAGCTCTTTTGGCTCTGGTTTGCTTGACGCATTGGTAAATTTGGTTGCGTCGGCTTTTAAAAATCTTAGCACGAAAATAATGTATATTTGGGAAAATTTGCGCACCGTGGCAAAATCCATTTATAATGCGATTGCAGCTTATGTAAAAGGTGAAATTAAGAGTTTTGGCGAATTGATTGTTGTTGCGACAAAAGCTACATTTTCTGCGCTAATGGTAGTTGCGTCGGTTGCCATTGAAGAGAGTCTATTTGCCTATTTAAGCGGGGTTTTAAGCCCTGCATTGGCGCGAATTTTAAGTGGAATTTTTACGATAATTTTATGCGCCGTCGCTGTTGTAATCGGAACAAAAACAATAGAAACATCGCTAAAATCAATCTTTGTTATCTATGCTGATTTAGTTAAATCTCGTGAAAAACGGGCCGAGATTTCAGCGGTTGTGAGTGAATATTTGCCACAAATTTTAAAAGATAATGAAAGAATTAGCGCAATGATAAATGATAAATTTCGTCTGTTAAATTCAAGCCTAAATAGCTCCTTTGCAAATTTACAAAATGCAATAAATTCAGGTGATCATAGCGCATATATCAATAGTCTCGTATCTATAAATAGCGCATTTGGTAAAGAGCTAAAATATGCGAAATTTGATGATTTTGATCGCGCGATGCGTAGCGATGAGCCGTTGGAATTTTGATTTTAATAAAACTTGATTTTGCTGATGAAATTTGGCTAAAGCAAGATTTTTGCCGTTAATATCAAAAAACGTGATTTTTCATCTGCTAAAATCTTGCTTTTTAAAATCCATTTGCCAAATTTGCTCGTTTTCACACTTTTTAGAGGTTGGAATTTCGGTATTTTTATGGCTTTTTGTTTTGTATAAAGTTTTTTTGTTGAGCTTAAAACTTTAAAAGCAGTTTAAAATCAGCTAGAAATCGCGATATTGCTCGCTTATTTTGCGGACGTTTTGCTGTGATAAATTTGATCCAAATTTTTAAGCTTTCGCCGATAAAATCACGAAAATTTAAAATAAAATCGACCCAAACAAAGCAAATTTCCTTGCTAGTTTTAGTAAAATTTATACAAATTTGCCATTTGTGATTTTGGTGTTATAACTAAATTTGCTATTTAGATAAAGATAAAAAACTCTTTTTGTTTAATTTATAAGCCCAAAAATCCATGCCATTGATATGATTAAACTCATTTTGCAACGCTTTAAGGACAATCCCCAAACACGCCACAAGCCTAAAATCGGCATTAGCAAAGCATTTAATAGCCGTGTATGGCTTTGCTATTTTGTTAAAATATTTGCTTTGTAGTCAAATTTGCCATACGCTTTTTGCTTTAAAACAACCTTGATTTTGCCTTTGAATTTTATCTTAGCCATAATCAAAAAGGCTCATTTTGGCGCGCTTTTGTTTTGCTTGAGAGAAAATTTTCGCAAATTTAAACGACGATTTTAAATTAAAATCAAACTTCTACAAAATCACGACTTCTGTTTGTAAATCTATCCCAAAACGCGATTTTACGGCACTTTGCGCTGATTTTATTAGCCTCATCGCCTCATCAAAACTTCCGCCACCATAATTTATTAAAAAATTGGCGTGTTTTTCGCTAAAACCGCACCCGCCAAGGCGTTTTCCACGAAATCCGCACTCTTGTAAAAGTCTTCCCGCGCTATCATTTGGCGGATTTTTAAAACAGCTTCCAAAACTTGCGCCTCGTGGCTGATTTGCACGTTTTTCGTCGATTTTATCGCTCAAATCCGCATCAAATTCGCCATTAATCAAAAAATTTGCACCCAAAATCACGCCATTTATCGCACTTTTTCTATAAGCAAAACCGCAATTTTTGCGCGAAATTTCGCCACTAGATGTGATAACGCTTAGCAAATTTTGCGAAATTTCATGCTGGATTAGCCCTGCATTCATCGTGATTAATCCGCCCAAAGTCCCTGGAATACCGCGCAAAAACTCAAATCCACCGATATTATTCTCGCGCGTAAAACGATAAATTTCGCTAGATTTACACCGCGCTCCGATTTGCAAAATGCGCCTATTTTTGTCAAATTTTGTCAAATTTTGTGCTAAATTTTCGCTGTTTTTTTGGTGAAATTTATCTAAAATTTCGTTTTGAATTTCGCGCGATTTTGTTGCGATTTCATCTAATTTTACAACACGAATAAAATTAAATTCATCGCTTAAAATCCCCATTTTTGGCGGGTTTGGCGAGATTAAAATATTATTTGCACCGCCAATTATCACGCCATCAAATTTGCATGAATTTGCGTTAGGGTTTTCTAGCTTAGCGTCTAAATTTGTGAGCAAATTTGCGCCTAAAATCGTGTCAAATTTGGCGCAAAAATCGCCGAAAAATCCGCCCAAATCCTCAAAATACTCTCGCCCCAAAATCTCCACATCAAATTCGCCACCGATTTTTACCGAACTAAATTTGGCGAAATTTATCCGTTTGTAGCGCGCTTTTTCGTATATTTTTTCGTTAAAATTTGCGTCTAAAATTTCGCTCAAATCAGCCTCTTTGCGGATTTATCCCGCCCGTATCCATGAAACGAATGGCGTTGTATTCGCGCGGAATTAGCATGTCGCGCACGTTTAGTTGCTCGGTGAAAAACCCGCGCTCAAAGCCGATTTTAAACAAAAAATCAAGCGCGTCAAGCTGAATATCGCTCATTTGTACAGAATTTTCGTTTGCATAAAGCCCTAAATATATGTCTAATTTTTGCTCATCAACGCGGATTAAATTTCTATCCATTAACATCGCGCTAAGTGCCTTTTTATGGCTGTTTGCGACACTTACAGCTTGCATTAAGACGCGCTCAATTTCAATCGCGTCAGTCAGTGGTAAAGAGCGCCTTAACACCATTCCACCAAGCGGCAAAGGCAAATTTCGCCCGTTTAATTCGCTCCAAATATCCCAAATTTCGCGCTCAACTTCAAGCGCGTCTGAAAAGCCCAAAATACTCTCATGGATTAACACTCCAGCGTCGCATTCGCCCGTTAAAACGGCGTTTTCAATATCTAAAAAATTTTTATAGACGATACGCGCGTTAGGGTATGCGATGCGAAAAATCAGCGCGTTTGTTGTGTGTTCGCCGCTTAGCGCGACTTTGAAATTCGGTCTTAATTTCGCGCCTTTTTTCTTGATTAATTTTGGTCCGTATCCCTCGCCAAAACTCACCGCTGTGCGCAAAAGCGCGTAATCTTGATAAATTTTTGGATAGAGCCCAAATGAGATCGCGCATGCATCAAATTCGCCATTAATCGCGGCGAAATTTAGCGTTTGAATGTCGCTTTGCGTGGCACTAAATTTAAGCCAAGGCGAATCAACCCAGCCAAATTTAACCGCCGCATACATAAAAATATCATCAGCATCTGGCGAATGTGCCACTGAAATTTTTTTCATCATCTCTCCTTTAAAATTTACTTGCAAAAAAATCGCGCAAATCATCTTTTTTGTAGCGCGATAAGTGCGCGTTTGCGACGTTTTTTATATTTTGCACGCAACTTTAGGCAAAATTTCAAGCTCTTATTTTGTGATGATTTTGCTATTTTGCGTCTTTTAATTGCTTATAAATTTACTTTTTTAAAATAATCGCGCGATGATAATACATTTTTACTTAATCAATAGATAAAGCGCGATGATGACGAAATTTGCGTAAAAATTTAAAGTTCATTAAATTTGAAAATAGTTATAATCCGAACATTTTTTTAATCTTGATATTATTAAGGAGTAATTATGTTTAAAAAAATAGTATTTTCACTTGCAATTTGCGGTGTTTTGTTTGCTCAAAATGAGCTAAATTTTGCCTATCCGCGCAACGCAGGTCCTGCAAATCCGCATCTTTACACGCCAAATCAAATGTATGCACAAAATATGATTTATGAAGCGCTTGTAAATGTTGATGAAAACACGGGCGAAATTTTGCCAAATTTGGCACTTTCGTGGGAGATTGCAGATGAGGGCAAAAAATATATATTTAAACTGCGAGAAGATGTTAAATTTAGCGACGGTGCGGATTTTGATGCGGCCGCTGTAAAGGCAAATATTGATGCGATTTTGGATAATAAAGAGCGTCATTCGTGGCTAGAACTTACAAATTTAATAAAAAATTGCGAAGTAATTGACAAATTTAGCGTCGCGCTTGTGCTTTCAAAACCTTATGAACCGACTTTAAGAGAGCTTAGTTTGCCACGTCCATATAGATTTATCTCGCCAAATTCGATGATAAATGGCTCAACAAAAGATGGCATAAAATCGCCCGTAGGCACAGGCGCATGGAAGCTTGTGGATAGCAAATTAGGTGTAAGTGATACATTTGAAAAAAATGAAAATTATTGGGGCAAGCGCCCGTTTTTTGACAAAATCAACGTAAGCGTAATCCCGGATCCAAACACAAAAGTAATTGCACTAAAAACAAAAAAAATCGACTATGTTTATGGCGTAGGCGAAATTCCGCTTGATGTGCTAGAAGGGCTAAAAAAAGATTTTAATATCGAAATTTCGCGCCCTGTAAATACGCTTGCGATCGCATTAAATTCGGCTAAATTTCCAACATCGCAACTAAGCGTTCGCAAAGCTTTAAATTTGGCACTAAATAAAGACGAAATCGTGCATTCTGTCTTTTATGATACGCAAAAACGCGCCGATTTTTTGTTTGAAAAGACTCTTCCATATTGCGATATTAACGCGAGTGCGTATGAATTTGATCTAAAAAAAGCGGCTCAGATTTTACAAGATGATGGCTGGATTTTAAAAGATGGCGTGCGTCAAAAAGATGGCAAAGAGCTAAAATTTGAGCTTGCTTACATCGGAAGCAACGCTGCACACAAAGCAATTGCTGAAATTTTACAAGCAAATTTAAAGCAAATCGGCGTAAATTTAGAGCTTAAAGCCGACGAGACGACTATTTTTTATAAGAAACAGCGCACGGGTGATTTTGGTGCGATTTTTAACGAAACGTGGGGCATTCCATTTGATCCGCTTGCGTTTATGGCATCGATGAGAGCGCCAAGCCATGCTGATTTTAAAGCGCAAGAGGGGCTAAAAGACAAAGCGCAAATTGATGCCGATATTACCGAGCTTGTGGCGACTTTTGATGATGAAAAACGCACGAAATTAATCCATAAATTGTTGAATAAATTTCACGACGAAGCGGTCTATTTGCCGATAACTTACGCCTCTATAATCTCAATTACAAACAAAAAAATCGGCGGCGAAACCACGACTAAATTTGAGAGCTATGTTCCGTTTGATAAACTATTTTTAAAATGAGAAAATATATTTTTAGGCGAATTTTACTGATTTTTCCGATGCTTTTTGCGGTGTCGGTCTTTATTTTTGCGCTTTTGCGACTTAGTGGGAGTGATGCGGTCACTAGCTTTTTGGTAAGCTCAAATTTGACACCAAACGAGCAAAATTTAGCCTATGCGCGTGGCGTTTTGGGGCTAGATAAGCCGATTTTAGAGCAGTATTTTATCTGGATGAAAAACGCCATTACGCTTGATTTTGGGCGTTCGTTTATTAGTGGACGCGAAATTAGCACCGATGTGGCGTATTATTTTCCGCAGACGCTAAAATTGGCAGGTTTCGCGCTTTTTTTGACACTTTTTATCTCTATTCCGCTTGGAATTTTGAGCGCTGTTTTTAAGGACAAATTTATAGATAATATTATCCGTGTGTTTGCGTTTGTAGGCGTTAGCGCACCAAATTTTTGGCTTGGATTTTTGCTTATTATGCTTTTTTCTGTCAAATTTGATCTGTTGCCACCTTTTGGCGATGAGGGCTTTTCTAGCCTTTTGATGCCAGGGTTTGCCATAGCTTATATGTCGATCGCGATAAATACACGTTTAATACGCGCAAATATGCTAGAAATTTTTAGTGCTAGGCATGTTTTATACGCAAAGATGCGCGGGCTCTCTAAATTTCGCATAATTTTCGCGCATGTTTTTAAAAACGCGCTAATCCCGGTGATAACAGCTATCGGAATGCACGTTGGCGAACTAATCGGTGGCGCGCTTGTTGTTGAGAATGTCTTTGCTTATCCAGGGCTTGGCAGATGGGCGATTGAAGCGATTGCAAATAATGATTACCCGATAATTCAAGCATTTATTTTGATAATGGCTTTCGCGTTTATTGTTGGAAATTTAGTGATCGATATAATTTATGCGCTAATTGATCCAAGAGTGAGATTTAAATGAGAAAATTTATTTTGTATTTTAGTTTTTTTGTGGCTACAATGATGATTTTGATCGCGCTATTTGGGGCATTTTTTGTTGAAAATGTAGATGAAATTTCGCTAACACAAAAGTTTTTACCGCCTAGTAGCGAGCACTTTTTTGGCACGGATCATTTAGGACGCGATATCTTTTCGCGGATAATTTATGGCGCGCGAATTTCGCTTTTGTGTGTGTTTGCGACGCTGTTTTTGATACTATTTATCGGTGCTGTTGTAGGTTCGTTTGCTGGATTTATCGGCGGGAAAACAGATCAAATTTTAATGAGAATTTGCGATATGTTTTTTAGTGTGCCAACGATCGTTTTATCGCTATTTTTTGTCGGGATTTTAGGCACTGGTCTTACAAATGTTATCATCGCGATAGCTGTTTCGCACTGGGCTTGGTATGCTAGAATGACGCGCGCAATTGTTATCTCACTAAAATCAAAAGAGTATATTTTATTAAGCAAAGTAAGCGGGGCAGGGGCGATTAGCAACTATGTAAAAAATGTATTTCGCGCCGTTTGGACGCAGTGTTTGGTGCTAGGGACACTAGATATTGGGCATATTATGCTTCATATTTCAGGGCTTAGCTTTTTAGGACTTGGTGTTAAAGCGCCTACGCCTGAATGGGGCATTATGATAAGCGATGGCAAAGACTATCTTTTTAGCGCGCCACAGATTATTTTATATCCTGGAGTGATGATTTTTTTATGCGTGATGAGCTTTAATATTTTGGGCGATTATTTGCGCGATAAATTCGATGTAAAGGACGCTCATGAGCACTCTTGAGATTAAAAATTTAAACGTAAGCTTTGGCGAAAAACAGCTCGTGCAAGATGTAAATTTGACACTACGAATGGATAAAATCACAGGTTTAATCGGGCAAAGCGGAAGCGGAAAAAGCCTAACAAGCCTCGAAATTTTGGGTTTTTTACCACCAAATTTGCGCGGAAAATGTGAAATTTGGTTAGATGGAGAGTGTATTAATTTTCGCAAAGGTTTTTTTGCGAATGTGATGCAAAATCCGCGCACCGCTTTTAATCCGTTAAATTCGATGAAATCTCACGCCAAAGAGACGATAAAAGCGCGAAATTTGCGTGAGAAATTTCATATTCAAAATGGGGCAAATTTAAAAGATAAATTCGATAGAAATTTAAATATAAATGATGAGATAAAATCGGCGTTTAAGAGTGCTGGATTAAGCGAAGATGTGCTTGAACTTTACCCACCGCAAATGAGTGGCGGAATGCTTCAGCGTGCGATGATTGCGCTAACACTTTTGGCGCGTCCAAAATTTATAATAGCCGACGAGCCTACCACCGATCTTGATTTGCTTTCGCAAAAAAAGGTGCTAGATATGCTGAGTGATTTGGCGATAAAAAGTGGCGTTGGAATGCTTATTATTACGCACGATTTTGGGGTCATTCGTCATATTTGCGATGAAGTTTTTGTGATGGAAAATGGTCGTTTAATCGAGCATGGAAGTGTTGTGGATGTGTTTGAAAATCCGCAAAGCGATGGTGCAAAACAGATCATCGGAGCGTATAAATTTCTAAATAAAAGTGCTGAAATTTGCGATGAAAATGTGGCAAATTTAGCTTCAAATTTAGATGAAAACGCGCCGGTTTTAAAACAAAATTTAGCTTTAAATCAAGAGCAAATTTCTACTCAAAATTTAGTCCAAAATTCAGGCGTGACTTTAAATTCAGCGCAAAATTTAGCTTTAAATGTTCATGATTTAAATTTCTCATACAAAATTTTTTCTCTTTTTAAAAATTCGCAAAAGTCGGTTTTAAGCGGAGTAAATTTCGCGCTAGAAAGTGGCAAAGCACTGGGGGTTTTGGGTGTTTCTGGAAGCGGTAAAAGCACCCTTGCGCAAATTTTAATGCAAATTTATACGCCCAATAGCGCGCAAATTACATTTTTTGGTAAAAAATTATGCGCCAAAAATCTTGTCTCAAGGCGCGAAATTTATAGGCAAATGCAAATTGTTTTTCAAGATCCGCTAAGCTCGGTAAATCCCAAAAATTCGGTCTTTGAATGCATTAAAGAGCCGCTTGATTATCTATTTAAATTTGATAAAACCCAGCGCGAAAATCGCGTAAAAGAGGTGCTAAATTTTGTGGGTTTGAGCGAGGATTTTTTGTCAAAACTTGCGCTTAATTTAAGCGGTGGTCAAATTCAGCGTGTTTTGATTGCTAGAGCCCTTGCTGTGCGCCCAAAAGTGCTGATTTTAGATGAGTCTCTCTCATCTCTTGATACGATTTTGCAGGTGAAATTTATCGAGCTTTTAAAGCGTTTAAAATCGCAATTAACGCTCATTTTTATCACGCACGATATTCGTTTAGCGCGGATTTTATGCGATGAGATTGTGTTGTTAGATGGTGGAAAAATTGCTGAAATCATAAAACCAAATTCTAAGATGAAAAGTCAAATCGGGCGAAATTTGGAAAATTCCATTTTAAAATAGAGGTTTCAAAGTTAAATTATAAAAATTCGCTATAATTGCGCCATTTTTATTTTTAGGATTATTTATGGATGAAAGCAGAAAAAAAAGTCTTGATCTTGCGTTAAAACAGATCGATAAAGCCTTTGGTAAGGGCACTTTGGTGCGCCTTGGCGATAAAGAAGTAGAAAAAATTGACGCCATTTCTACTGGCTCATTAGGGCTTGATTTAGCACTTGGAATAGGTGGCGTGCCAAAGGGTAGAATCATCGAAATTTACGGGCCTGAAAGCTCTGGAAAGACCACTTTGACGCTTCAAATTATCGCCGAGTGTCAAAAAAGTGGCGGAGTTTGCGCGTTTGTTGATGCAGAACACGCACTAGATGTAAAATATGCCTCAAATTTGGGTGTGGATACTGAAAATTTATATGTTACTCAGCCTGATTTTGGCGAACAAGCCTTGGATATTGTTGAGACGCTCTCAAGAAGTGGCGCCGTAGATCTCATCGTAGTAGATAGCGTCGCAGCTCTTACGCCAAAAAGCGAAATCGAAGGCGACATGGGTGATACTCACGTAGGACTTCAAGCGCGTTTGATGAGTCAAGCTTTGCGAAAATTAACCGGTGTTGTGCATAAAATGGGGACTACCGTTATATTTATCAACCAAATTCGTATGAAAATCGGTCAGATGGGATATGGCTCACCTGAGACTACAACAGGTGGAAATGCACTAAAGTTTTACTCTTCTGTGCGAATTGATATCCGCAGAACTGCCACTTTAAAACAAAACGAAGTCTCAATCGGCAACCGCGTCAAAGCAAAAGTAGCAAAAAATAAGGTCGCGCCACCATTTAAAATCGCTGAATTTGACATAATGTTTGGCGAGGGAATTTCTAAAGAGGGCGAATTAATCGATTATGGCGTAAAATTAGACATCGTGGATAAATCAGGTGCATGGTTTAGTTATCAAGCGACAAAAATAGGGCAGGGCAAAGAAAATGCCAAAATTTATCTTCGCGATAATCCACAAATCGCAAACGAAATAGCAAACAAAATCAAAGCTCAAATCGGCGAAACAAACATAATGATGAGTAGCGCAGAAGAGAGCGAAAACGCAGAAGAAGGAGAGGAATAATTTATGAAAATTTCAAAAATTTACGCACAAGAGGTTTTAGATAGTCGCGCAAATCCAACGATAAAAGCGAGCGTTGTTTTAGAAAATGGCGTCATCGGTAGCGCGATTGTCCCAAGTGGCGCAAGCACGGGCAAACGCGAGGCACTTGAGCTTCGCGATGGCGATAAAGCTAGGTTTGGTGGCAAAGGTGTTTTAAAAGCGGTCGCAAACGTAAATGAGCAAATTTGCGAGGCGCTTGTTGGTTTTAATGTCTTTAATCAGCAAAATATCGACGATGCGATGATAAAATTAGACGGCACACCAAACTACTCAAATTTGGGCGCAAACGCGGTTTTAGGCGTCTCTATGGCGGTGGTTAGAGCTGCTGCAAATGCGCTAAATATCCCGCTTTATCGCTATTTAGGCGGCGCGAATGCACGCGTGCTCCCTGTGCCGATGTTTAATATCATAAATGGTGGCGCACACGCAAACAACAGCGTAGATTTTCAAGAATTTATGATTATGCCTTTTGGGTTTAATAAATTTAGTGACGCTTTGCGCGCAAGTGCTGAGATTTATCAAACACTCAAAAAACTTCTAAACGACGCTGGACACTCAACAGCAGTGGGCGATGAGGGCGGTTTTGCGCCAAATTTAAGCGATAATGAAGAGCCACTAAAACTCATAATGAAAGCTATTGAGCAATCTGGTTACAAGGCGGGCGAACAGATTAAAATCGCGCTAGATGTTGCTGCAAGTGAGCTTTATGAAAATGGTAAATATTGTCTGCAAGGGCGCGAATTTAGTAGCGATGAGATGATTGAAATATATAAAAATTTGTGCGAAAAATATCCTATTTTTTCTATCGAAGATGGACTTAGCGAGGATGATTGGGACGGCTGGAAACGCCTAACTAGCGCACTTGGCGATAAAATACAGCTTGTTGGCGATGATCTTTTTGTTACAAACGAGAAAATTTTGCGCGAGGGCATTGAAAAGAATATCGCAAACGCTATTTTGATTAAACCTAATCAAATCGGCTCTATTACGCAAACGATGCGCACCGTGCGTCTAGCCTCTCGCAACGGATATAGATGCATCATGAGCCATAGAAGCGGGGAGAGCGAGGATTCGTTTATCGCTGATTTTGCGGTCGCGCTAAATACGGGCGAGATAAAAACAGGCGCAACCGCGCGAAGCGAACGCAACGCAAAATATAATCGTTTGCTTGAAATTGAGCGCGAAAGTGATGAATTTTTGGGGCTTGGTTTATAAAATTTAGTTTTGGTTACTATGTAAATTTGAGTGAAATTTGATGAAATAAGATGGAAATAGAGTTAAAAATGGCTGAAAACGATAGTGCAAAAGATGAGTATTTTAAACACCAATCCCAAAATACGCACGATGAAAAAGAGCAAATTTTCAACGTGCGCGAGGGTTTAATTAAGCAAATTTCACTCTATATCAGCGCGATTTTAATCTTTTTTGCGCTTGTGGCTTATTTGGCGAATGTAGTTTTTGGCGATCGTTCCGTTATGGTTTTAATTGATTTACAAAACGAAAAAATCGCCCTTATCGGCGAAGTTCGCGAGCTAAAAAATCAAAATGCAAAGTTACAAAAAGAGTATTTAGAGCGCGCTGTTTTGGATCCAGACACAAATAAATGAGCATAAAATTTAATATAACAGCCTGTTTTTTAGCCGTGATATTTTGTGTTTTAAGGCTAGAAGCTGGCTATTCAGATGAGCTTTATGATGATATTATGGCGCAGAAAAAAAATATAAATTTTGAAGAGTATGCACCGTTTTCTAGCGAGCTTTTTTCGATGCCACGCGGTGCAAAAATCATCAATAAAATCAGAATTTCTTATATTGATGAAAATGGCTTGATTATGGAAAAAATTGTCGATATAAATAAGAGTATTGAGCTAGGTGATGATTTTTTGTTTGAGCGCAAAACTCGCGCCAATACCGCTCAAATCGATGATGTCTCCGTCTCTTTTAATAAAAATTTAAATAAAATTTCAAACAATATCACAAAAACTCCTGCGCCTGTGATCGAAATCCCTTCAAAAACGCTAAAAATAGATGAGAACTTGAGCATTCATTTTTGGCAAAATAGCGTAAAAATCGTGACTAATTGCGACTTAAACGATAGTAAAATTTCTGGCAAAAAGATCACTTTGATATTTAATTACGATACGAATGCGACGCTGAAAAAAATTGAGCTAAATTTGGATAAATTCCGCTCGATTTGGGCGCGTAAAATTCGTGATAAATTCGAGCTCTCAATTGAGACAAGCGATGAAAATTTTATACTAAATAAAGAGAACAACGGCTACAAAATTGACATGAATAGCACAAATGCGAAGTAAATTTTTACTTAATTTACAGAAATTTAAAATTTAAATAGCGATGGTGCGTTAGTTGTGTTTATTTTTCTGCGCCAAATTTTTCAACCCAGCGCGGGTAAATTTATGAGTGGTAAAAAGCTCAAATTTGTTTAAAATCCAAAATTATCAACCAAATCAAGAGAAAAACAGTGGCGAAAAAGGAAAAATAGCAATCTTTTAAACGCCAAAAACTTTATGGGCGTGGATTTTTATGCAAATTTTTATTGATTGTCGCTTTGTTAGGTGAGAGGGGGCAAATGAAACTCACGCGTGGCGAATTTGGCGAGTGATAAAACGTGTGAAATTTGACTTTTTGTGGATTAATTTGCCATTTAAATATCATGGACGCGATCTAAATTTTAACTATCAAAATGGACGCAAATCCCCACGGACAGGTGTTTATGTGCCGTTTTGACCAGTTTAAGCCCAAAATCAAACGCTATTTAAATAGCGCGACGCTGTTTGCAAATATTTGTGCGCGAGGCAAACGGGTGCATTTTAGGGTGCAAATTTGAGTATAAAATCAGAAAATTTGGCTTTTTGGATAGATTAAGCATGGCTTATGGATTGGTTTTGATAGTTTGTGGTAAATCTTCTGCGTAGTTTTTGCTATTAATCCAAATTTACACTCCTTTAAGCGCAACGAAATTTTTTCTATGCTTTTTAAATTTAAATAATCTATGCTTGGCGTATTGGCAGAAATTTCTTGGTGATATTTGTATGGTTTTTATCGTTAGCGAATTTATTATTTGAGTTTTTTTAATTGCGTAGTGCGCTAAAGCGATTATGAGCGAAACAGAAAGGTTTTTTGTGTTGGCAAAATAAGCAAATTTAATTTTAGTTTTAATAAAACTTTATGTAAATTTGCAAGATATCTCCACTAAAATAAGATATTTTAAGAGCCTTTAAAAACTTCTTAAAAAATACTCAATCATCTTAAAACCAAATTACAAGCAAGAACAAAAAGCGAAAAATAGAATGATAAAAATAAGAAATCTTTTAACTTTTTAAGGCGAAAATCTCAAAGAAAATTTAGATATTTGCGTTTTAAACTGCAAATCAGCCAAACAATGCAAGGCAAATTTAGATCAAACCAACGACACAAACCAGCCCAAAGGGCAAAAGCAACTCTTTAAAATACAAAACAATCTAAATTCAATCAAAGCTTTTTTTTAAATTTTAACATCCCATACAGTCGTTACTTTTAAATCAACAAACAATTATGGCTTAAGTCTTCTTTGAAATATTCATTTGTGGTGCTTTTAAATTTGGCAAAACGAATTTTTGTATAAGCTGGGAAGTTTCGTGCTTTGCTGTATGATTTATGCTGTTTGTAAACTCATTTTTGTGGTGTTTAACCCACCTTTGCGCCTAAATCCACAAAGCCCATTATAGGCTTTTGCACATCGCTATAATCGCGAATTTTTAGCTTTGAATTGCTACTATAAATGAGCATTGTTCACGTTTTATTGCCCCAGATAAGCTACTTTAAGTAAGTCAAGATTGCAAAGTGGGCGAGCAAAACGGATATATTTTTTGTGTTGGCAAAGTAGAAGAGAAAATCAGGCGTTTTAATTCCGCTCGTTTTACGCCTGTCGTGCGTCATCTTTTAGCTCTAAAAAGCTTGTTGATTAGGGTTTTATGCGTTTTTTAACTCAAAATATAACTACCGATTAGGGCTTTTGCGCTCTAATTTGGGCTTAAAAATAGCTTATTGGTTAGACTTTTTCCGTCAAAATTGGCTATTTTTCACACTCATTTGCCATTAAAATTTTAGATAAATTTGCCTTGAAATAGTGCTAGATTTAGCGAACTTTTCTATCTTTAAAACTTCGCAAAAATATTTCAAATTTCGCTAACTTTTGTTTTAAAATCTGTAAAATGTCTCTTCAAAATTAGTAAAAAATCTCAGTTTGGCAACCTAAGCGCAAGCAAGAATAAGAGTATTGAATTTTTATACATTCACCATAGCAAAAAATGCTCTTTTGATTATGTTTGAGCCTAAATTCTAAATTGAATAAAACCACTAAAAAGCTGTTTGCGCCGCTATCTTGCGAATATGGCGCAAAATCTAGTTAAATTTATACAACCAAAAGCTACACTAGCTCCACGCCTGCGCCATTTACGACTTCGCCGATTACGTATCCATCGCTGTTTTCTAGCACATAATCCACATTTTCGCGCGCGACTACAAGCACCATTCCCACGCCTAAATTAAACGTGCGGCGCATCTCGTTTTCATCTACCATTTTTGATAAAATTTTGAAAATTTCAGGCGTTTTTATCGCGGATTTTTCTATTTTCGCACCCAAACCAGCCCCAAAAACGCGTGGTAAATTTTCGATTAAACCGCCACCCGTGATGTGTGCAAGGGCGCGAATTTTCTCTTTTAATCGTAAAAAATCCTCCACGTAAATTCGCGTAGGCTCTAAAAGTGTCTCAATCAACGATTTTTCGCCTATCTTTTCGTCCCATTTTAGCCCAAGCTCGGCAATAACTTTTCGCGCCAATGAAAAGCCGTTTGAGTGCAATCCGCTACTAGGCAAAGCGATTAAAACATCGCCTTTTTTCACAAATTTGGTGCGATCTATTTCGTCTATTTCGGCAATCCCCACCGCAAATCCAGCTAGATCAAAATCGCCTTTTTGATACATCGAAGGCATCTCTGCCGTCTCGCCACCAATGAGCGCGCATTTTGCTAGTTTACAACCATTTGCGATACCCTCAACCACGCGCGCCGCGCTTTTTATGTCTAATTTAGCACTCGCGTAATAATCTAAAAAAAATAGTGGCTCGGCGAAGTTGCAAAGTAGATCATTTACACACATTGCGACTAGATCTTGCCCCACGCCATCTAGCATATTTGCATCGATTGCTAGGCGTAATTTTGTGCCAACGCCATCTGTCGCACCTAAAATCGCGGGATTTTTATACCCGCTAGGAAGTCGCACGGCACCACTAAATGAGCCGATCCCGCCTAAAACGTGCGCCGTTGTTGTTGATTTTACAAACGGCTTAATCGTCTCAACAAAACTATTCCCCGCATCAATATCCACGCCTGCTTCTTTGTAGCTTATCATTATGAAATTCCTTTTAAAAAATGTCGCGATTGTAACTAAAATTTGATAAATTCGCCCTGATTTTAGGCTCTATATAGATCTTAAAATTTGGTTCAAATTTTTAAAATTTAAACCAAAAATTTGAACTTTATAGCTCCATTTTTGCGGCGATTTTCTTTAATTCTTGAAAATCTGTTTTACCACTAGCTAGTGTTGGCAACGCTTTTAGCTCCACACAAACGCTAGGCTGAAATAGCGGCGGCAGGGCTTTTAATGCGCTTTGTAAATTTGCTCTAAGCTCGCTATTTTCATCAATCGCCTCCGCGCTGGTATCAGCAAAAAACATCACGATCTTTTCACCCTTTTTCTCATCTGGTAAATTTAGGCACGCAAAACTTATATTTTGATCTATTATCTTTGAAATTTCGCTCTCAACTGCGCTTAAGCTTATCATCTCGCCACCGATTTTTGCAAAGCGCGAAAGGCGGTCTGTGATGTATAAAAATCCATCTTCGTCTAAATGCCCAATATCGCCACTATTGTAAAATCTAACGCCATCAATCTCGCTAATTACGCGGTTTGTACGCTCCTCGTCGCGGTAATATCCACGCATAACCTGATGCCCGCCGATTAAAATCAGCCCATTTTCGCCTGTTGCGACCTCTTTACTTGTGGCTGGGTCTACGATTTTGATGATTGTGCCAGTTAGTGGCATGCCGACACTTCCTACTTTGTTAAAAATCAACTCTTTGTAAAATTCAGGCTCTAAAATATTTGGCGTATTTACGCTAACAACAGGCGTCGTCTCTGTCGTGCCATAACCTTCAAAAATTTCAATACCAAATTTCATCTTAAAGTCATTTTTGACCTCTGTGCGAAGCTTTTCCGCGCCCGCGATAACAAGGCGAACGCTATCAAACATCAAGTGATTTAGCTTTTTATTTTTTGTGTAGAGCCTAAAAAATGTAGATGTCCCAAAAAGTAGCGTCGCGCCGTGTTTAATCGCCATTTTGCCGACATTTGGAGCGTCTGTTGGATCTGGGACATGGATGCTTAAAATCCCTTCGCTAAGCGGTAAAAGCGCGGTCACACTTAGCCCAAAGCAGTGGAAAATCGGTAGCGACGCCATCATCGCTTCGCCATCTTTTGCGTTGATTAGTTCAGACATCTGTTTGATATTCGCCATCAAATTTTTATGCGTTAAAACCACGCCTTTTGGCGCGCTTTCACTTCCAGAGCTAAACAATATCAGTGCATCATCATCTATGCCAACCTTGCTAAAATAGAGCATTTCGATTAACCACGCAGGAAAAATCAAAGCCTTTGCGTAGGCTAAAATTCGTTCGCGGTTTGAAATTTGCAGATCTTCTAAAAATATAAATTTAGATGAAATTTCATCTAAATTAAACCCCTTTGCGCTAAGTTTTGTGATAAACGTTTTTGAAGTGATGATTTGCGAAATTT
The DNA here is from genome assembly GCA_963541085.1 of uncultured Campylobacter sp. Lineage (GTDB taxonomy): Bacteria > Campylobacterota > Campylobacteria > Campylobacterales > Campylobacteraceae > Campylobacter_B. The sequence continues at coordinate 2,253 of CAUTSW010000009.1, read as the reverse complement.
CGGCGCGCTCTACGCAACTAATTAAATTTTGCATTGAGAGCGTGTAGTTTAAATTTACAGGGATTTTTCCGCGCATTAAAAGCGTCAAATTTGCCAAACTTCCAGCTGCCGAGCTAGGCAATATCACGCCGACATTTTGTCTATTTTGCAAAATTTTCTTAAATTTATCCGCCATCACCATCGCGCCAGCAATCACTTTTGCATTTGTCAAATTTGCGCCCGTGCTATCTACGATCGCCTTTTTAAATGGGTGCGATTTTGCGCTGATTAGCCAGTTGTATTGTACCGGGCGCAACGTGTTTAGATACTTATCCCAGCTGTAAAATGAGAGCGCATAAACAGCTTTTTTTACCGCTTCGGCGTTTGCGCTATCAGGCAAATTTGCACCAAAACTTACGCTGATTGAGCGTTTGTGTCCGAGTGTTGAAATTTGAGAAAAATACTTTTGCGAACGCGAAAAAGAGCTTCCCCAAAGCCCGCGAATGTAAAATGGGACGATTGTTGCGCCACTTTCTTTGACGCTTAGCTCAAAACCGCGGTGAAATTCGTCTAATTGCCCATTATATGTGATGTGTCCTTCGGGGAAAAGCGCGACTACTTCGCCATTTTTTAAGAGCTCATGTATCTTTTCGAGGCTAGATTTATTCGCGCCAAGTCCAATTGGAATCACGCGAAACCACTTAAAAAACCACTTTAAATACCACAAATCATAAAACGACTTATACATTACAAATTTGATCGGGCGCGGTGTTGCGATCTGTAAAATCGCCCAATCAATCCAGCTTACGTGATTTCCTAAAAGCAAAACGCCACCACGAAGCGGGACGTTATCAAGCCCATAAACGCCCACTTTGTAGCTAAATTTTAAAAACGGCATAGCGATTATTCGCGCAAAAAGATGTGGCAAAATTTTAATTGCAACCGCCGCGCAAACAAATATCGCTAGTGCGCTGATGATGAAAATTTTGCTTGTTGAAATTTCTAGCGCGACCGCAAAAATCGCAAATATTAAAAACAAAATCATAAAAACATTTTGTACGAAATTACTAGCCGCTAAGACGCGCCCCATTTTTGCTTCGTCGCTAAAAAGCTGAATTTGTGCGTTTAATGGCACCATGAAAATTCCGCCCGAAAAGCCAAAAAACACCGACGCGCAAGCCATTGTAAAATTTGATCCAGCAAACGAAAAGACAACAAGCCCAATCCCCATGCCAAACGCGCCAAGCGGAACGATGCCCATTTCGATATGATTTTTGCTGTAACTTCCAGCGACAAATGAGCCGATGCAAATTCCTATGATGCTAAGAGCCAAAATCGCGTTTGAAAATACGGGATTATCGGTTTGCATTATAAATTTGTAGTGGGCTGGGAAAACAGCGATCACAAGCTGCGAAATCGCCCAAAAAAAGCTAAGCCCAAGCGTGCAAAGCCAAATTGTCCGCGCTGAAAATATGTAGCTCATGTTATCGCGCAAATAGCCAAGGCGGATAAATTTGTTTTTATCAAATTTAGCGTTTGGCTCGGAGGCGCTTTGCATCGGGATAAAAAATGAGCACGCTGTCTCCAACACGCTTAAAACAAAGAGTAAAACGCCGATAATCCAAACTGATTGTAAAATCTCGCTCACATCATCGCTTTTGGCGCATAAATTTTCAAAAATCACGCTCACGCCGATTGTTGAGAGCAAAATTGCTACAATTGAGACAGCTTGTGAAATGCCGTTTGCTGCGCCTAAATTTTTCGCACCAACCATGTTTTTTATCATGCCAAGTTTTGCGGGCGAATAGATTGCGCTTTGTACGGCCAAAATTAGCGTAAGAAAAAATGCGATATAAAAGAGTCCAAAAAAGTAGCAAATCGTAACAAGTGCGATGAGCGCAGCCTCTGCCATCGCCGCGTATCTAGTCACCCTGACGCGCGAAAATTTATCGTTTAAAAATCCGCTAATGCTAGACATTCCCGCATACGGAAGCAAAATCAATAAATTTACAAGCGCGGTCAAAACAACGAGCGTATCGCCCGAAAAGCTCTTGTAAAGGGTGTTTTGAATCACCATTTTATGCCCGACATCTACGAGCGCATTAATAAAAATTATCAATATAAACGGCAAAAAACCGCGAAATTTAAATAATCCCATGCTTTCCTCTTTTTATCGAAAAATTTAAGCGCGATAATAGCAAAAAGCGCCTTTAATTTCAGATATTTTGAGTAAAATATGCGATTTTTTATATCGAAATTTGAAAAAAAGGATTC
>CAUTSW010000008.1:0-31262 GCA_963541085.1 uncultured Campylobacter sp. | reverse complement strand
TAGAAATTTGGTCTAAAAATTTGCAAATTTTCTCTTATTTTGGCGTCAAATTTGCTCGTTTTTTTAAAATTTGGGATTGTAAATTTATTTTTATTAAAATTTATCGCCCTTTGCATTCGCAAGATATGAAAATCCAAATTTTGCGCCACAAAATCGATAACCCTTATCGTCTCAAAAAGTAAAATAGGCTTTTTCATACAGCTCATCATACTCCTTTTTTATCTCGCTCTCATAAGTTACGCCGCCGCCTGTAAAAAATTCAAATTCGCCATTTTTTACGCGCCTAACAAAGCGAATTAGCACAAAACTCTCTGTTTTTTGCCCGTCAAAATGGACAAAAACGCCCGTATAAAAGCCTCTTTTTGCGCTTTCAACTTCGCTAATTATCTCGCAAGCGCGCTTTTTTGGTGTCCCGCTAATTGAGCCAGCGGGTAAAATTTGCGCAAATAAATCGCCTAAATTTTGCTTATAATTTTCAAATAAATCCGCGCTAATTTTGGAAATTGTTTGCAAAATCTCACCATTTTTTGTGCGCACTTTATAGATATCGCGAAAACTTTTAACCTGCACATTTTGCGCCACTTTTGCAAGGTCATTTCTAAGCAAATCCACAACCATGCAGTGCTCGGCAAGCTCCTTTTCATCGTGCAAAAGTCTATCTTTGGCATTTGGAATTTGCGAGTTTATTGTGCCTTTCATCGGAAAAGTTTCGATTTTTTGGCTGTTAATTTGCACGAAATTTTCAGGCGAAAAACAGACAAACTCATCACGAAATTGCAAAACTAACTTTTCGCGCGAATAATCATAAATCTCATCCAAACTAATTTCGCACGAAAACGGCGTCGCAAAACAGAGATTAAGCAGATAAACATCGCCTTCTTGCATAAAATTTTGCACTTTTTTAAGCGCGTTTTCGTAAATTTTAGGGCTGATTTTGTTGAAATTTAGCTCATATTTTGGCGCGTTTTGCGCTTTGTTTTGCTCGTTTGCAAATTTAAATCTAATACCAATTTCACGCGCAAATTTACTTTCGCAAACAATATCGCGCCAAGGCTCATCAAAGCTTAAAAGCGCGATAAAAGGCGTTTTGCTTTGGCTAAATTCGTTCATTTTTTGTATCGTTTTTGCTAACAATTTTCAACCTTTTTTACAAAATTTAAAACCCAGCGATTGCTTAACTATAAACAAAAATAATTAAAATGGCTCAAGATAAGCGAATTTTCTCTTATCAAATTTTAGTTTATTATATAAGTTTTCTTGTCTAGTTTTAGCACTATATCTAAATTTGCGCTCTTTAAGATAAAATGAAAATTCCCTTTTTATGCCTTTAATTTAGATAATCTATAAAATTTCCCAATGCCATTTAACCGATTTTTGCCATCTACAAATTTTTAGAATGTTTTATTAAAGCTACGCAATCGCTAAACTCCGATGAAACATTTTTTAACTATCTTGGTATAAACCTTGCCATCTTTTTTAAATATACTAAATATCGTTTTTTCCCCTTTGCCTCTTTTGCCTTTAAAGTAGCTTTTGCCAATCTCTATCTCACCACCAAATTTACTTATTTTTTGTTCTCACCAGCCATTAAAATTTGCACGATTTTTTTACAAAATGCGCTAGAACAGCCAAAAATTAAAATAAATTTGGCTAGATTTATTTTTATCACGCTGTTTAAATGCCATAAAAGCCAAATTTGATTAATTTTTCAACATTATTTTGCAGTTTCAAGCCGCGCAAAATAGATGCAAAATAATCAAATAGACAAAAAAATCCGTCAAATCAGTGTGATGGTTTTGGCCTTTTTTATGCTGTTAAACTAGAAAATTTCGCCAAATCAGCGCACTAGCCACAAAAATCTAGCACGACGCAAATCTAGCGCGTAAAATTAAACCATCTTAAAATTTACAAATTTCGCGCTGGGTTTTTAAGTTTTGCGTCCAAAATTTAGCTTAAATTTCTAAAATGCGCTCGGTATGCGAAAATAGTGATCGATACTTCCGTGCGCGTGGCCGATTTGTTCGTTCCAGCTTAGGGCTTTGGCGACAAAATCTTTTGCAAACTCAACCGCAGAGAGCATCTCAAGCCCATTTCCCAAAGCGCAAGCGATCGCCGATGAGAGCGTGCAACCCGTGCCGTGGGAGTTTTCGGTCTCTATTTTTGTGCCGTTAAACTCGAAAATCTCGCCATTATCGACCAAAATATCAACTGCTTCATTTAAGAGATGACCACCCTTTACAAGCACCGCACAACCGATTTTTTCGTAAATTTTAAGCCCAGCTTCGCGCATATTTTCTACATTTTTGACTGGTAAATTTGAGAGAATTTCTGCTTCGTAGATATTTGGCGTGATTACTTTTGCGATCGGTAAAAGCACTTTTTCTAGCGCAGTTATCGCACTTTGCTTAAGCAAAACGCCCCCGCTTGTAGCGACCATCACCGGATCTGCGACTATGTTTTTTGCGTCGTAAAATTGCAACTTTTGGGCGATAATTTCGATGAGCTCTTCGCCCCAAACCATGCCGATTTTCGTCGCATCTGGCGTAATATCGCTAAAAATTGCGTCAATTTGCGCGCCAACAAACGCCACAGCCACTTCGCTTACGCCAAAAACGCCCGTCGTATTTTGCGCCGTGAGTGCGGTAATCGCGCTCATTGCGTAACATTTTAGCGCAGTGATCGTTTTTATATCGGCTTGAATTCCTGCGCCACCAATGCTGTCTGAACCTGCGATTGTGAGAATTTTTTTAATATTTTCTCCTTTAAAACTATGATGATTTTTGATTTTGCACCTGTCCATTTTTGAGTTTTCTAATTAAAAATCTAGATGGAGCAAGAGTATTTATTATCGATTTTTCTACGCAAAATGGGCGATTTAAAGCATAATCAAGCAAAATTTCAGCGCCCAAAATCGCGGTGCTAAGTCCGCGTGAGCCGTGCGCTACATTAAAATAAACATTATCAATAAATTTTGGATTTGTTGCGCAGGTGTGGTGTTTTGTAAATTGTAAATTTTTATAATCATTCAAAAACGCATTAAAATCGTGCAAAGCCCCTATAATGGGAAATCTATCGCCACTATATGAGCGAAATGCAACGTTTGATGAGATGATATTTTTGGCTAGAAATTTGGATAGTTTTTTAGAATTTGCTCTTAAATTTAGCGCAAGAAACTCTTTTTCCTCTAAATTTTGCGTGATTTGCAAAATATTTTCTATGTTTTTCAAATCATCTTTTTTACGCGATTTATTATCATAATCCCCACGCCCATAAGTCGCGCCGATGAGCTGAAATTTGCGTGTTGGTGGCATGATATAGCCAACGCTAGAGATAATGCGGCCAATTTTTGCAAATGGGCGCAAAAGCGTGGCTTGACCGCGAACTGAACTAATTTGAACAAACGGGTCAAAATTTTGATAAGTTGGCGAGAAATTTTGGATTTTATCTTTGCTTTGCTCTAAATTTGGGCTTGAATTTGGATTAGAAATTTGCGCTTGGTTTTTAAGATTTGCGCTTAGAACTTGCGTTTTATCGGATAGTTTTGCGTCTAAAACCGCGCTAAATGTTTCGCTTGGAAAAATTTCTGTTTTTGCTTGGATATTGCAAATTTGATGCGAGTTTTGGTTTGAATAATTTAATTTCTTACCAAAATTTAGGTCATTTTTTGCGTTACCAAAGAAATTTTCACTCTCACTTCCAGTGCAAAAAATCAAAATATCGCTAAAAAATGGCTTGTGATTTTTGCAAAAAATGCATATTTTTTCATCAATTTTTTTAAAATTTACAAACTCACAATTAGTTTTAATCTCTACTTTTTTTGCTAAAAATTTGCAAATTTTACGCGGTTTTAGGCTCATTGCTTGTGGAATTTTTACGCCACAAAGTGCCCCAAAATCTACAAATTTAAACATATCGTCGGCTTTTTTATAACGTTTTTTTAGCGTTTGATCGTATGCAATAATGTCTGCGCCACAAATTTGCGCTAAATTTCGTGGCAATTTTGCATAAAATTTACAAGCTTTTAAAAATGCTTGTAGATGCATTTTACCTAGCGCGACGTCTTTTTGTGTGATGAGTGGGATCAAAGCACCTGCGCGATTTGAACTGCCGTTTGTGGCGATTTTTGCGCGTTTTTCGATGATTTTAACATCAAAACCAGCCTTTTGAAATTTTATCGCAGTTGCGATTCCAGCGATTCCTGCGCCTATAATTGTGACTTTTTTTTGCTCTTTAAATTTGGTGAAATTTGCGCGCAAGCTGTAGAAAAAGCTTCGCGCACGCGGTAAGAAAATAGATGGAATTTCATAAGATTTTGTATCTAAAATGGGGCGGAATTTGATGAAATTTATCTTTAGTTTTGGACGTGAAAACCAAATTTCATCAAGGAATTTGGGCGGATTTTGCATGAATGCTTCGCACATTTGACGTTTTTTGGCAAATCCAGGGCGCAAATTTAGACTAAATCCATGCTTTAAAAGTGTTTCGCGAAAGTTTTTGGCGACACAATATGAGCGCAAAATCGTGCCAAAGTGGCTTAGCCTTGCGATTTGAGCGATTAGTTCGTCGCTCCACATGTCTGGGTTTTTTGTGGGCGAAAAGCCGTCCATAAACCACACATCCGCGCTAAAATCGCTGTTTTTAAACATCTTTGATGCGTCGCCAATTAGCAGATCAAGCGTGATATTTTTGCCAAATTTTATCCGGTGAAATCCCTCATTTAGCGGGGAAATTTTCTCAAATTTGGCTATAAAACGCGCGCTAAGATGCGGATAAATTTGAAGTTTTTTATAAATCTCGCGCAAATCGTTTGTGTTTAGCGGGTATTTTTCAGCCGCGACATAGTGCATGACACAGCCCATTTTACGGGCAAATTTGAGCGCGCCTAAAAAGTTTCGTCCGATACCAAAACCGCACTCTGCGATGATTAGCGTTGGAGTTAGTGATTGTGGATTTGTGGCTTTTTGGGGTGCGTAAAATTTGGTGGGATTGGAAATTGATAGGGCGTTTTGAGCTTTTGAAAATGCGTTTTGATGGCTGAAATTTTTAAAATTTGTAGTAAAAATTTGGCTTTTAAATTTGTTTTTATTTGCGCTTTGTGATTTGGAAATTTGCTTATAAAATTTGATGGATTTTATGTCTGTTTTTGCCAAAAATTTAGATATTAAATTTTGATTGAAATCAATTTTTGTTTTGTGATTTTTAAATTTTAACGGATTTGATGCGTAAAATTTGGTGAAATTTGGCTTTTGTTGGGCTTTAAAATTTGAATTTTTTAGTGGAGTTTTGTCTGCTGAAATTTGATTAAATTCGCTCTGTAAATTTTGCAATTTGTTGGTTGCTTTATTATTAAATTTATGCCAAATTTCTGTGCCAAATTTCGCCCGCAAAACAAGTGGCAATGCGCTTAAAAATACGTGCTCGGATTCGCCTTTTGCGCCTTGTGTGTTGCAATAAATATCGTCAAATTGCGAAGAGTAGGGTGTATTATCATGAAAAATCATATCGGATTTTTCGCAAAATATGCGACGATGCCATCACTAATGCCTTTTGCAAGGGCATTTTGATACTTATCATCGGCAATATTTGGTCCTTCTTGCGGGTGAGTGATGTAGCCAACCTCAATTAAAATAGATGGCATAGTAGCACCTACAAGCACCCAAAATGGGGCTTCGCGCACACCACTATCGTTGGCTGAGAATTTCTTTTGCACAGAATCTAACATATATTTTTGCACATCAATCGCCAATTTATTTGCGGCGACTATCTTTTCGCGGTTTAAGAAATTTAAAAAAGTTTGCTTTGAAAACTGATTCATATCGCCAATATCGCCGTTATTTTCTAGTGCTGCGACCTTTTTTGAACGCTCTGAACGCGATGGGCTTAAAAAGTATGTCTCGATGCCTTGCATTTTTGATGCGCTTGATTTTGATGGCGCGGCGTTTGCGTGGATTGAGACGAAAATATCCGCTTTTGCTTGATTTGCCATCGCTGTGCGTGTGCGCAAATTTACAAATACATCTTTTGAACGCGTGTAAAAGACTTTGTAACCGCGCTTTTTGAGATTTACACCGACTTTTTTGGCGATTTGTGCGACTATGATTTTTTCTTGGAGTTTGCCGCTAACTGCGCCTGAATCTTTTCCGCCGTGTCCTGCGTCTATGACGATGATTTTATTTTTTGATGTTGATTTTAGCGGGATTGGCTCGGTGATTTCGCTATTTTTAGCTGATTTTGTTGCGTTTTTACTAGCTGTTTTGGACGTAAAATTTAATATATTCTCTTTCTTGTTTATCGTGATTTTTTCCGCCTTGTTAAAATCAATGCGTAAAATTTGCGGGGTTGCTTTATAAATTTTAATATCGCTATATTTTTTTGTATTAAATTTAGCACTCATTGCGATATCGACCGACGCTGTGTTTTGCGAAATTTCGCTATTTTTTACAGCTCGGTTAAATGAAATTTGCACTCCATCGCTGGTTTTTTGCGTAGCAATTACATGAAGCTCATTTGCCTTTTTTAGCTCATCTAGCTCGTTTGCGTTTAAATTTAGTGCATAAAAAAGTCCCGCAAAAATCAACCAAATTTTAATTATCTTCGCCATTTACAAGCTTTTCGATGAGTGATTTCACGGGAATTATTTCGTTTAATCTATAGCCATTTGCGCCTGTGAAAAATAGCCCAGTATCTGTGTTTCCGCTGTATGCATCATAGAGTCTTTCGGCGATGCAATAGCCCACCTCTTTTGCACCTACGCCACGTTTGCAAGGTGCTACGCAGTTGCAAATACAGCTGATTTTTGGTCCTTTGTGCTTATCGACTAAATTTAATAAATTTGTGCGAATTCCACGCGCTGGATAGCCAACTGGCGAGTGTATTAGCTCAATATCTTCTTTTTTGGCTTTTAAAATTACGTCTTTAAACTCTGCTGCTGCATCGCACTCATGCGTTCCTATAAAGCGCGTCCCCATTTGAACGCCATTTGCACCAAGCGAGATCGCCTTTTCGATGTCATTTTTATCCCAAATTCCCCCAGCGGCAAATAGCGGGAAATCGCCCCAAGTTAAAATCTCTTCGCGCACTTGTGGGATTAATTTTTCTAGCGCAAACTCAGGATCAAGACATTGCTCATAGGTGAAGCCTTGATGTCCACCACTTAGAGGACCTTCTAATATAACAGCGTCTGGTAGGCGGTTGTAGCGTTGTTGCCAGCGTTTGCAGATGATTTTTAAAGCCTTTGCTGAAGAGACTATCGGCACGAGCGCGACATCGTCGTAACCTTGTGTAAATTCGGGCAAATTTGTCGGAAGTCCTGCACCTGAGATGATGATATTGATCCCAGCTTCGCACGCCTCTTTTGCGATACGAGCATAATCGTTTGCTGCATACATTATATTTACGCCAAGCGGGGCGTCACCGCAAATTTTACGCGCGTTTTCGATGATAGCAAATAGGCCTTTTTTGGAGTAAAAATTATCGCTTCCAAGCGGTTTTGCATTTAGCTCTTTTGTGATGTGTGCTCTATTTTCATAAAAGCCGGTGCCAACAGAGCTAATTACGCCTAAACAGCCATTTAAACTCACATTTCCAGCCAAGCGATCCCAGCTAATGCCAAGACCCATGCCACCTTGAATTATCGGGTGTTTTAGCTCATATTTGCCAATTTTTACACTCTGCATTAAATTACCTTTAATTTAGCGAAATTTCGCTTTCCAACTTGCAATATATAGCTACCAGAATTTAGTTGAAGTTGAACGTTGTCAATTTTGTTTTGATCTATGCTTACAGCATTTGATGCGATTAGGCGTCTTGCATCTGAGCTAGATGAGGCTAATTTGCAAAATAGTAGTGCTTTTACGATCCAAGCTGGAGCATTTAGCGTGTACTCTTTTATTTGGGTTGGAATCTCGTTTGAGCTGTGAATTTTATCAAATTCATCTTTTGCGTTTTGTGCTGTCTCTTCATTATAAAATCTGGTTACAATCTCTAGCGCTAGAAGCTCTTTTGCGGTTTTTGGATGCATATTGCCAAAAGTTACGTCGGTTTTTATTTTCTCCACCTCTTCGATACTTTTTGTGCTTAAAAGCTCATACCAGCTCCACATAAGCGCGTCTGAGATGCTTAAGATTTTCCCATACATATCGTTTGGATTTTCTGTTACGCCGATGTAGTTATTTAGTGATTTGCTCATCTTATTTGCGCCATCTGTGCCGACAAGAAGTGGCATCATAATGAGAGCTTGTTCTTTGTTTGTGTTGTAAATTTTTTGTAGTGTTCGTCCCATTAAAAGATTAAATTTCTGATCGCTTCCTCCCATTTCTATATCGCTTTTTAGCACAACACTATCGTATCCTTGAAGCAATGGATATAAAAATTCGCTAATAGAAATCGGCGTTTGTGAGTTGTAACGTTTTGAAAAATCATCTCTTTCTAACATTCTTGCGACAGTTGTTGTAGATGCTAATTCGATCAAATTTGCTGCATTTAGCGTATTATTCCACTCGGAGTTAAATTTGATTTGTGTTTTTTCTGGGTCTAGAATCTTAAAAACTTGATCTTTGTAAGTTTGTGCGTTTTGCTCTACGACTTCGCGGCTTAATTTTTTTCGCGTCTCGTTTTTGCCGGTTGGATCGCCGATTTGTCCTGTAAAATCGCCTATTAAAAACTGAATTATCGCGCCGTGACGTTGCAAAAATGCCATCTTTTGTAAAACAACTGTGTGTCCTAGATGAAGATCAGGCGCTGTTGGGTCTAGCCCAATTTTTACATAAAAATGTTCGCCTTTATCGTAAAATTTCTTAATCAAAGAGATGATTTTTTCCTCATCAATAAACTCCCAAACACCACGTCTAAGCTCTGCGATAATGTCATTTAAATTTGCCACTTTTTTACCTTTCTAAATTTCTAATTAATTTCCACGATAAGCATCATCAAGTGAGATGAATTCTACAATTTTATACTGATTTTTTAGTTTATCTTTTACGCTGTCTTGATTTAAATTTTCGTTTAATTCTACGATCATTTCGAAATAATCCGATGATAAATCGCTGTTTTCATTGATATTAATCGCTACTAAATCTACCTGCAAACGTGCCAAATAGCTTAAAAATTGAGCCAAAGAGCCACGCTTGTTCTCTAAATTTAGTATGATTTTATATCGATGTGGCGCATTTCGTGTCCATTTTACAAAGATCATCTCTTCGCCATTTTTCATCAAATTTCCTGCGCGTTCGCAAAATTTATGATGGACGGTGACGTTGTGAGAGTTGCGAAAGCCGATAATATCATCTCCACGCTTAGGCGTGCAACAATAATCAAACTGCACTTCGTTTATAGTGTGATTTGAATAGACGACGATATTGTCAAATTTTTGCTTTTTAACTTCATATTTGTTTGTAAAAGATAGGAGTTTGCGCGGATATTTTTTTAATATATTTACTATATTTTGAAGATAGATTGAATCGTTTGCGATGCGCGCAATTTTTTTTGATAAATTTTCGTTTTCTAGCCATGTAGAGATATTTTTTTGATTGACGCCAAAAATTCCGCATAAAATTTTAAAGGCGACTTGTGTGTTTATCTCGCGAAGCTGTTGTTTGCAAGCTGCTTTTATGATCGCGCGCGCTTTGCCTGTTTTTACTGCATTTAGCCAACTGCACCTATAATGTGTCGTAGAACCTGTGATGATATGGACGATGTCGCCATTTTTTAGCTCGGTTAAAAGTGGAACTTTTACGCGATTTACATAGGCTTCAATCGCTTTTAAGCCAACTTGTGAGTGAATTTCGTATGCAAAATCCAGCGTTGTCGCACCACGTGGAAGTGTGAAAATCCCGCCCTTTGGCGAATAAACAGCGATATCTTCGCTATAAAGACTCTGCTTTGCGTATTCGTAGAGATCTTCTGGTGTTTCGCTATCGCTATCTTGCATTTTTATATCATTCATCCACTCTAAATTTGGATTTGAGTATCCATCTTCTTTGTATTTCCAGTGCGCTGCGACGCCGTATTCTGAGATGCGATGCATATCAAATGTACGAATTTGCGCCTCAATTATCATCGATTCATCAAAAATTGTTGTGTGGATTGTTTGATAGCGGTTTTGTTTAGGAAGAGCTATGTAATCTTTAAAACGCGAAATTAGAGGGTTAAAATTTGTATGTATTAACCCTAAAATTTTATAACAATCCATTGTATTTTCTACGATAATTCTCACCGCTAAAAGATCAAGGACTTCTTGGATTGAGATCCCTTTTCTTTGCATTTTTAAGTATACAGAATAGTAGTGTTTTGTGCGTGTTTGTATCTGAAATTTGTTCTCATCAAAGCCATTTTGTATAAGCAAATTCGAAATTTTGACGCTAAATTTGCGCAGGGTGGCCCAAAGCTGCTCTTTATGATCGTTCATATATTTGTCGATTTTATTGTATTCATCGGGCAAGATATACTTAAAACTAAGGTCTTCGAGTAAATTTTTCACAGATGAAATACCAAGTCTGTGAGCGATTGGCGCATAGACTACGAGTGTCTCTTCTGCGATACGTTTTTGTTTATCTGGGCGCAAAGCCTCAAGCGTAACCATATTGTGAAGCCTATCGCATAGTTTAACCACAAGCCCACGCACATCTTCAATCGCGATTAAAAGCATACGTCTAAACGTAAGTGCAGATGAGTGCAATTTCTCGTGGCTTTTATCGGTTGATGGGACAAATTTGCTCTCGCGAATGCTTACAATCTTTGTTAAACTTTCGACGATTTTAGCGACGTTTTTACCAAAATTTTCCTCTATTTGATAGAGTGTATAATCTGTATCTTCTACAACATCGTGTAATAAAGCAGAGATTACCATATCTTGTTCTTCGCCTAAAAACGCGACGATACAGGCTACTAATATCGGGTGGATAGAGTATGGCTCACCACTTTTTCTAAACTGCCCATCGTGCTGAGTGATGCACAAATTTAGAGCCTTTTGAATTTGATCGTTGCTACAAATTAGAGTAAATAACAGCTCTTGTGCTGTTTTAATATCTTTGATTAAGACGATTTTTTCTAATAGTTCGCCAAGTTGAAATTCATCTTTAAGCTTTTGGGGTCCCATCGATACCTATTTTTCCTTGAGCAATCTCTAAAAGAGCTATATCGGCAAATTTCATTGTGCGATTTGCTTTAACTAAAACTGGGCTTCCGTTTGTTAGCATTTCTACACGTTTTGCGACTATGATTGAGAGTTTATATCTATCATTTCCTGTGTTTTGTAGGGCTTGTGCGATTATCTCTTCTGGTCTCATTTTATTCTCCTTAGTTTTTTACGATTGAACAATGACTAAAATCGCCTTCATAAATTTTAAGCAAATTTCCACTTTTAAACATATTGCAAACCACAATCGGTAGTGAGTTATCTTTTGCTAGCGCGATCGCTGTATCGTCCATGACCTTGATATTCTCTTTTAATGCGTCATCATATGAGATTAAATTTAGTAGTCTTGCGTCGTCAAATTTATTTGGATCTTTATCATAGACCCCATTAACTTTTGTGGCTTTGATTATCATATTGGCTTCAATCTCTACGGCTCGCAAGGTCGCAGCTGTATCTGTGGTAAAAAATGGATTTCCTGTTCCTGCGGCAAAAATTACGACGCGATCTTTATCAAAGTGCCTTTTTGCGCGGTTTATGATGAATGTTTCGCAAATTGCTTCCATTTTAATTGCGCTTTGAACTCTTACGTCAATTCCGACATTTTCGAGTGCTTCGCGCATCGCGATTGCGTTGATGACGGTCGCTAACATACCCATATGATCGCCACTTGTGCGCTTGATTATGCCACCAGCCGCTGCGCTAACGCCACGGACAATATTTCCACCACCGATGACGATGCCTACTTGTGCCCCCGCTTTTACTAAATTTCTAATTTCATTTGCAATAAATTTTAAAATGTTACTATCAATCCCAAAACCATTCTCGCCAGCGAGTGCCTCGCCTGAAAATTTGACTAAAATTCGTTTTTTGTTTTCCATATTATCCCGTCCAAAAAAAATCTCGTGATATTATCTAAAAAGTCTTTAAATTATGTTTATAACGTGATTAATTCTAGTGGGTTTATATGGTGATTTGCCTGCGTTACTTCAAATGTCAAATCCCCACTAGTACGCCCGATTACGTAGCCTTTTTTGATTATGCTTCCTACTTTGATTGTTGGGGCTATTTGGCTAAGATGTGCATAAATAGTGTGAATATTTCCGGTGTGTTTTACGATGATTACTTTGCCTAAAACAGCGGTTTCATTGACAAAAACAACCTCGCCATTTAGCACATTTTTAACTTGTGAATTATCGCTTTTTGTCCCTAAAACAATCGATTCGTTGAAAATTTTAATATTATAAACAGGGTCTGTGTAATTACCAAATTTGCGCTTTACATAGGCATTTTCTAGCGGCGCAATAGTCCTTGCTCCGTGGTATTTTGCTACGCGACTTTCTTGGTAACTAGAACCATATTGCTTAATCTTTTTATTGATGTTTGCTACGCGTTCATCTTTGATTTGTGGCTCTTCATCTTCTGAAAAATCGATCTTTTCATCTTTTATATTTTGGCTTTTTTGGCTCTGTTTTTTTTGCTCTTTTTTCTTTTCTAGCTCGGCTAAACGCCTCTCTTCTTCCGCTTTTGCTTTTTCGCGTTCTTGTTTATCGTCTATGATTTTTAGATCTTGTAAAGTCTTATTTAGCGCCTCTTGTTGTGCATGTATATCTTCTAATTGGCGAATGTAGCGCTCTTTATCTTTTTCTAGATTTTCTACATTTTGAATTTGACGTTTTTTTGTCGCTTCAAATTCGATTTTTTTGCTATCTAAATTTGCTAAATTTGTCTCAATTTGAGCGATTTTTGTTTGATGAAATAAAATTTGGCTTTGTATTTTGTCATATTCGCTTAAAATTTTTGCCATATCGTCATTTAAAATCGAATTTAAATTATCAAAAATTGCACCTCTCATCACGCTCTCTGTTGTTGCGATTTCGTTGCTGTTTTGTAAAATTTCTAGCGAAAATTCATTGCTGATTAGATCGGTGATTTTGTCTTCTAACTCTTTTTGCATGTTTAAAAGAGAGACATTTTTTGCGTTTAGGGTTTTTAACTCTTGTGTTTTATCTGCTGCGTTTTTTGATAGATCATTTATAGAATTTGATAGCTCGTCTAATTTTTTAGATGTTTTATCTATCTCACCAAGGCCCATTTTTACGCTATTGCCGATTTGTTCTACCTTTTTATTTAGTTCATTTTCTAGTTTTTCTTTTTCGCTAATTTTGCTGATTGTTTTAGAAATTTCTTTCTTTGTATCTGCGGCGTAGAGCGAAAAAACAAACGCCAACAAAAGCCAAAAAGCTCTCATTTTGCGCCTTTATTGCCAATAGAAATCATCGTGATGCTTACGCAAATAAATGCTGTTAATAAAGAAATGCCAAGTAAAATCAAAATTTCATCTAAGACTATTGACGAAATTTCAATTCCGATTGTCGCCATCGTGTTTATGTAAAATGCAAAATGTGGCATAAAAATATAAAAACAAATACACAAAATCGTCGCTAAAATCGCATCTAAAAACGAAAGCTGATAGAGTCTTGCGCTTTTTAGAAAAAACGGTGCTCCTAAAAGCTCCATCACCTCAATACGACGTGTGTGCTCTAAAAGCCAAATTTTAATCTGCCTAATCATCAAAAGAACGCCCAAAATTACAATTAAAAATGTAAAAACAGCGATAATATTTTTTAGCAAAATTAAAATTTTATAGATGCTATCGTGCGCTTTTGCGAAAATTTCGACCTTTGTGACGCCTTTTATCTTTTTTAGCTTATCGGCGATGTTGTTTAGCTCGTTTTGACTAGGGAAAAAAGTCATCTTAACGTTGTAAAATTTGGGCAAATTTTGTTTTAATTTCTCCAAATTTTCATTAGAAATTTTATCTTTTAGACGGGTTAGCACTGAATCAGAATCAATGCGTTCTAGTTTTTGAACTTCGGTTAAATTTACATCGTTTATTATGAGTGGTCTATTTGCTGCAATTACGATGCTGTATTCGTTTTTCATCACGACTTCATAGCTATCCATCAAACGCTGCACGAAAAAACCAAATTGAATCGCCATCAGTAGCGAAAGTAGCGATATTGTAACGCCTATGTGAGTTTTAATTGACTTCATTTATTTTTCCATTTTTGATTTCAAAATGTCTATATTTGTAGCGGAGCATTGATGGGAGTTTGTGTGTGACGACTACGACGCTAGCACCCCAACTCTCTCTTGCTGAGCGCAAAAGTGCCCAGATTAGGTCGCTTGAATACTCATCTAAATTTCCCGTTGGTTCGTCGCATAAAAATAGCTTTGGATTATGGCTCATTGCTCGTGCCATTGCGACGCGTTGTTGCTCGCCACCGCTTAATTCTAGTGGCAATCTATCTGCTTTGTGGCTAAGTTTTACATGTTTTAATAGCCTTATTGCCTGCTCTTCGCACGCTTTTTTACTCAAATTTCCGTCAATTAATAGCGGTAGCATTACGTTTTTTTTGATATTCCACTCATCAATTAGCCTAAAATCTTGAAATACAATGCCGATTCGTTGTCTAATATAGCGCAAACCTTTGGTGCTGATGCTATTTAGGTGGTTTGAATAGACATACAAATCCCCGCCATAAGGGGTAATATCGCCATAAAGCGACTTTAAAAGCGTCGATTTTCCGCTACCGCTTTCGCCTGTGATTATGACAAAATCCCCTGCGTTTATGGTGAAATTTGCCTCTTTTATAACGTGATTATTTTTATAGCCAAGCGTTAGATTGCTGGCTGTGATTACATCTATCATTTTGCTAAATATTCCTTGATTTTTTCGTGTGCTTTTGCGTTGGCTTTTGTTTTTAGTGGTGATTTAAAATAGTATTTGCAAATTTCGTCTGTGATTAAAATAAAATGCGATGTTGGCGCGTTAAAACTTCCAAAAGAGACTTTGATAAAAATTTCGTTCTCTTTAAAATTTGATGAATTATTGGTAGTTTCGCCGTTTTTATCTAAATTTCTTGCATAAAAAATATCTTCAAAATGGACGAAAAAATCATCAAATTTCAGTGTTTCATTGCAGAAATTTTGTGCGATTTTAGTTGCATCGTAGCGTCCAAAACTAAAATCAAATTCTAGTTTTTCTTGCGCTTTATCGTCTACACACTCAAATTTTACTTCGTAAATGTCTTTTTGCTGGCGTTTCCAACGCTCTTCGTATTTGCTTGTGATATTTAAATCTTCGTTTTTTACGATATTTACTCGCGCGCGTGGAAAATCCATCATCTTTTCAAGCGCAAATTTGACGTAATTTTCGCTATCGCTTCTAAGCTCAAATATTCCGCCTTTTCTTAAGGCGCGTTCGCACTCTTGCAAAAATTCGTAGCTAATTACGCGACGATGTGGCGCATCATCCCATGGAACTGGGAAATGAAGGTAAATTTTATCAAGCGAATTTGAGCCTAACATCTGTAAAAACGTTCGCGCGTCGCAGTTTAAAAGCGCGACATTATTTAAATTTTGCGCGATAGCTAATTTTGCTACTTGCTCAATTGCTGGCTTGTAAATTTCTATGCCGATAAAAAAAACATCTGGATTATTGTTTGCTTGATATAAGATATGTCGTCCGCTTCCAAAGCCGATTTCTAGGCGCACGCACCTAAATTTTGCATTTGGGTTTGCGTTAGAAATTTCATCAAATTTAGCATTTAAATTTTGGTTATTTTTTGGAATTTGCTCTGAAATTGCCTTTGTAAAATTTCGCGCTGGGTTTAAAAGCTTCGCATTCGTGCTAGAATTTACACTTGAAATTTCATCAAATTTCGCCTGCAAAATTTCATTTACAAACGTTAAAATTTCGCTCTCACTTTTAATCGGCGTCTCTTTTTTGATGAGTGAATTTTGACTAATAGCAAACGCTTCACTTATAATTTCGTCGCAAAACTCGCTTTTAAATTCATGCAATGCGCGTTGTAAAAGTCCTATTTTTGCGGGTCGCGTGAGCTTTTCACCTTTTATTACAAATGAGGTGTTTTTTGGCTTTAGTGTGATGAAAAACTCACTCTCTTCGCACTCGCATAAGATTAAATTGCACGCTCGTCCGATGAAAATTTGTTTAAATTTAACGCCGTTTTTCTCGCGTGGTAAAGAGCCTACGTGCGCCTTTTTTGCGATGAAATTTGGCATTATTCGACCGAAATAGGGTTGCTTGGGGCGGAAATTTCGCCATTTTGTGTTTTTACCAAAATTCTATACTCATAATCGCCACCGCCAATGTCGATGTACTCTGCATTTAAACGCCCGTTTAGCTTGGCTAATGTGCTCCACGAATCACGCCCAACTCCGCTTCTTTCGATGATGTAGCCTTTTACTCGCACGTCTGCGTGTGGTCTCCATATAAGTTTATTTGCGCCGTCTAAGTGGATCGCTTTGGCAAATGAGACCGATGAGATCGGTTTTGCTGTTGTTGCTGTGGCGATTGTGCCGTTTTGTGAGACGCCTGAATTTGAGAGTGCTTTTACCATATAACGGTATGTTTGCGCTGGAGAAAGAGAACTATCTACAAAGTGTGTTGCGTATTTTGAGGTGGTGGCGATTAGGGTTTGTGCGCCGCTATTTTCTATGCGATAGATAGCAAATCCGCTTACGTCTGGATTTTGTGCATATGAGTCCCATTCTAGGCCGACTTCATCATTTGATGAGATTGTGCGAAGTCCGGTAATTTGCGGTAAATTTTCATCTAAATTTTGCGTAACATCAGGCGTTGCTTGCGAGCTGTTAGTTAAGATGCACCCACTCATCGCAATGCTTAAAAATAAATTCGAGATTATCAGGTGAAATTTGGTCATAAATTTGCTCCTTGTTTGGTGATTTGTCTATAAAATTTAGTAAATTTTCTCTTAAATTTGCTTTGAATTTCATCAATTTTTGCGTTCTTGGATGGATAAAATAGAGCAAATAAGCGTGAAGCGCGATTTTAGTAAATTTGCTCTTAATTCCGTATAAATTATCGCCTAAAATGTGTCGATTTATGCTCGAAAGATGGACGCGAATTTGGTGCGTGCGCCCTGTGAAAAGTTTGGCTGCGATTAGATTAAACTCGCCATTGTATATGTTTGCAAACGCGCTTTTTGCGTATCTGCCGTTTGTGATGATTGCTTTTTTTAGGCGATTTTTTGGGTTTATTCCTATGGGACGCTCGATGATAGTGTTTTCGCGCAGTGATAAATCCGTGGCGCAAAGGTAAATTCGCCCCATGGTTTTATTGCTAAGTTGAAAGGCTAAATTTGTGTGAGCAAAATTGCTTTTAGCGACTACTATTGCGCCACTTGTACCCTTATCTAAGCGGTGTAAAATACCAGCGCGAATTTCGCCATTAAGAGTAGAAAGCGTGTAATTTTTGCTTTTTAGCCAATCAACTAAGGTAGGCTCTTTTACGCTTGGGGCAGGGTGGACTACAAGCCCACAAGGCTTATTTAAAATAAGCAAATCTTCATCTTCGTAGATGATTTTAATGTCGAAAATATCGGTATTTGTGGATAAATTTGGTGAAAAATTTTGCTCTGAGTTTTCATCTAAATTTTTGGTATTTTTTAACTCACGCTGGGTTGTAAAATCGTCTAAAATTGAAGATGAAATTTCTACACAAATTTCATCTTTTTCATCTACTATTTCCCCAGCTTTTTTGCACTTTTTTTCGCCGATAAAGACGTTTCCGGATTTGATTAAATTTGAAATTTGAGAGCGCGAAACGCCTAAAATTTGACTCAAATTTAGATCAATTCGCCCGCAAAATTGCGCGTGAAATTTAATCATTAATTAAAAAGCTCAGCGTGATTTTTTCGCATAAATTCGATAGTTTGAACAACTTCGTCAATGCCTTGTGTGTCTTGATTTTCTAAAACTTCGTCGATTATTTCGGTATAAAGCGTGATCGCATCTTGTAATTTTTCTGTTTTAACTCCGGCATATTGCAACGCCGCGCCTAGTAAAATTCCCACTTCATAAGCCAAAAATTCAGCATCTTCTTGCGAAATTTTAGGTGTATTATTTTGTTGTTTTTTGTTGAAATTTTGCATATTTTTCCTTTAAATTTGAGTTTTTGAAGCGATTAAATTTGTTATTTGTGCTTTGATTTGATTGTAATCAAAACTATCTTTAAATCCCGCAAAAAAGCCACCGCTCGCATTTACGTGACCGCCACCGCCTACTAAAATTTTGGCTAAATTTGAAACATCCATTTTGCCATTTGCACGAAAAGATAGCGTCTTGCGCGAAGTTACATCTATGAAAAAATCATATTGTGGATTTTGCACCAAAAAATCGTTGCCGATGATGGAAACTGAGCCGATATTATATGTGAGAATTCCGCGTTTATCGCCGAAATTTATCTCGAATTTTTGTGCGTTTTTGCTGAGTTCGCCGACGATAAATTTAGAAACCAAATTCATCAAGCTATCATCTTTTTCGCGCATAAAAAACGCCTTTTTAATCCCGTGAATCGCCTCATCTAGAGCAATGTAATCATTAAATTTAAGAGTTTTTTCGATCAGATAAAAAATGTATTCGCGACTAAGGTTATCAAACATGATTTTATTTATCTCTTTTGCGCTTGCGATTAGCTCCATGCAAACCTTGCCAAATTCAAAATTCTCGTGCGTTTTTTGCCAAATATCAACAGCGTCTGTGATTGAGACTATGCGCGAAATTTGACTATTTTCGCCATAAATTTCGCTAAAAAATTCATATGTGATTTTTGTTGCACAACGCGAATTATCAAGATAATACCAATTATACGCCGTCGCGCACTCTGCGCCACTTTGATGGTGATCTAGCAAAAATAGGCGCAACTCTTTTTCTTTGCATAATTTATCAAAATTTTCGCACTGCGCGAGTGTTATATTTAAATCTGTTATTAAAATAATATCGCCAGAGTTTGCTTCGCTTAAGATTAATTCAAATTTATCGTCAATCTCTTTGCCGTAATTTGAGTTGAAAAATTTAATATTTTGAAAATAAAATTTACTCACAAACTGCGCTGCATAGCCGTCTAAATCAGTATGCGAAAGATGAAATAGACTCATTTTGCAACCTGTTTTTCAATGATATCTTTTAGTGTTATCTCTCCTAAAATAGCATCAACTTGTATTTGCAAGTTGTTAAAAATAGACCAAATTTGACATATATCGCCGATGCCTTTTTTGCAATCATCGCGCGAAATTGAGCACTCATAAACAGCTGGAGCGTGTTTTTCTGCGCCCTCGATTATGTCTTTTAAAGAAATTTCTGCAATATCTTTTGCGAGGATAAAACCGCCATTTGCGCCTTTGTATGAGTTTAAAATCCCGAATTTGGCTAAATTTTGCAGAATTTTTGCTAAAAAACTTTTAGAAATTTT
Source organism: uncultured Campylobacter sp. (assembly GCA_963541085.1). Taxonomy (GTDB): domain Bacteria; phylum Campylobacterota; class Campylobacteria; order Campylobacterales; family Campylobacteraceae; genus Campylobacter_B. The sequence goes on along the minus strand of CAUTSW010000008.1, from coordinate 11,829 downwards.
AATTTCATTCGAAATTTTATCAACATCTTGTGGAATCGGTTTTTGCGCCATATAAATTAATGAAAGTAGTGCGTATTCGCTAGCTTTTGTAAATAACATCTACGTTGCCTTTTTTAAGAAAATTTCGGGTGCATTTTACTATTTTTTTCTATTAAAAAGTTTAAATTTGTCTGCTTTATAATTTTTTAAAGAAATATAGGTAAAATCCCGACTTTTATTAAATTTTTACCGCTCAGGAGGCTAAAATGGCTTTGGATACGGCTCAAAAGGCAGAGATTGTTGCGAAATTCGCTAAAAAACAAAATGACACTGGTTCATCTGAGGTTCAAATCGCGCTTTTAACTAAGCGTATTGTTGTTCTTACAGCTCACTTGCAAGAAAATCCGAAAGATTTTTCATCTCGTTTGGGACTTTTAAAACTTGTTGGTCAAAGAAAAAGATTGATGAGATATCTTAAAGCAAAAGATTATTCATCTTATACAAAGCTTATCAAAGAGCTAAATTTAAGAGATAAATAAATTTTTGGGCTAGAAAATAGCCCAAATTTCTACATTTTTTTATTTAATTTATTTTAAAAATTTATGTTCGCGCTGGGTTTAGAAATTTGGCAAATTTACTTTAAAATCTAATCTTAATCGTGTTATCTTTAATGTAGCGAAACGTTACCATATTTTGAACCATTCCAAAAATTGACATAAACGTAAAAAAGCTGCTTCCGCCATAGCTAAAAAATGGCAATGGCACGCCAACAACAGGTCCCATTCCGATAGTCATCGCGATATTTACACTCGCATAAATAAAGACCATCAGCGCAGCAGAGTTTGTTATCACGCGCGCAAAATAGTCGGTTTTAAGAAAATAATTAAAGCTTAAAATATGCACAATCAAAATAAAATACATTGCCATCACCGAGCAAATCCCGACAAATCCAAATCTCTCCGCCACGTAAGCAAAGATAAAATCGCTCGTCGCAATCGGTAAAAATTTAGACGATGTCTGTGTCGCATTTTCGCTATTTTTCCCATACATTCCGCCGTTTCCGATGGCGATAATTGACTGTTGGACTTGATAACCAGGATCTTTTGAGATGAATGATTTTATGCGTTCTTTTTGATAATCGTGTAAATTTTCATAGACAAGAGGCGACGCTACACAAAAGATTATTCCCAAAGAAAGCCAAATTTTTTTATTTACTCCGATGATAAAAAATACGCCAAAACCTGTCAAAAATAGTATCGTTGCTGTGCCAAGATCGGGCTCTTGCTGTATTAAAATAAATGGCAAAAGCACCGTGCTAGCGAGTTTTGCAAACTCTTTGATTTTGTATCCTTTAAGTGGCGGTGGAGATTTTTTGATTAAATACGCAAGCATTAAAATGAGAGAAATTTTCATCATTTCGCTTGGTTGAATTGTAAAATTTGCTACAGGAATTTCTAGCCAACGTTTTGCACCTAGTTTGCTTACGCCAAAGAATTTCACGCTTAATAAAAGCGCGATATTTAGCCAGTAAAACGCCGGAATGAGCCACTCAAATTTGCGTATTGGAAAGAGAAAAAAGAAAATGTACGCCATAAATCCCGCGCCAAAATATACATATTGTTTGATCGCAAGAGTTTCACTAGCCTCAGAAATTAAAACGTGCGAAAAAATTACAAGTGGTAGCACCAAAATTGGCAAAATAAAATCAAAATGCGTGAAAATGCGTCTGTTTAATACGAACAAATTCGCCCTTTATGTGAAAATTTTTTGAAAATAAAGTGGCAATTATAGTCAAATTTGCACTAAAATTTTGCCAAACTAACACATTTTGAAAAATTATTTGTTCTCTTCTAGATACTTTTCTATTCTTTTGCCTATTGATATTACGTCATAATTTATAGATTTTTCACTAAATTTATTCCAATATGCATCTAAATTTTGAGTAGTTAAAAGCCCTTCATCTTTGCTTATCCACTCTAGCATTTTTGAATTTATCCAAGGGGCATAATGTTCAAGATCTTTATAATTTGCGATATCGTCTGGGAATTCTATATCGCCCCAAGCGTAAATTTTTAGATTGGGGTATTTTGCTGAATTTTGCGTTAAATATTTTATGCCTTCGTATATTCTATTGTGAATGGGTTTGTCGTATTGTGCATCAATTGCATTTTCTACTCTTGAGTATGGGGGAACTATTAGTATAAATTCGCTATTTGGGTATTTTTTAACAAAATTTATCAAATATTTATCTAAATATTCATTTGTAAATTTGATTTTTTCGCTTATATTGTTATCTTTTGATATTTCGCCTTTTTCTATCTTCTTGGTTTTGCTAACTATGATGCTAAAAGCATTTTTTATTTGATCGTTATTTTTAGCTTTAAACCAATTTTGCAACCCTCCAAATCTATTAGAGTGTGATTTATCGCTACTCCATTCATTTGGTCTATCAAAATTTGCAATTCCTCCCATGCATTTTTCTTTATTTTTAGGTTTTAAAAGGCATTTTAAATATTTATCATTCAAATAAATTTTTATATCATTAAATTTGTTAGTGTCATAAATGTAAATTTCTTGTTCGCTCCTGTTTCTTTTTGCCTCGCTAATTCTTACCTAATAGCTGTTTGAATAGACGAAAACTTTTCAAAGTCCTTACTAAAGGCTTCTTATTTTTTTTCTAAATTCATTTAAATTTCTTATATTTTAAACAGATTATTTGTTCATATCTCTCAATACAACTCAATAAAATTTACTGGGCTTAAATTTGGTGTTTTTCACGCAAAGACAGCTATTTTTGTGCCAAAAAACATAAAAAATCCAAGCATCATCATCGCACAAAGTGCTAAAATTTCTAGCGAAAAACGCCATTTTAACGCGCCTGCGTTTAATCCGCGTCCAAAAACAGCCGCCACAAAAATCACGCTCGCCATGCCTAGCCCCATCGCCACGGCGCATATGGCGCAAAGCGCAAATCGACCAAGTTCAAATGCGAGCGTAAAAGCGACTATTGTACCAGGGCAGGGAACGAGCGCGGCGCATAAAATGATGAAATTTTCGCTAAAGTTTTTTGTGAAATTTGGATGAAAAAAATTAGTTTTATTTAAAATTTCTCCATTTTGTACCGAATTTTGCGCTTTAATTTTGGCTTTAAAATTTAGCTTGTTTGCTTGAAAATTTGGCGCGATGTTTTTGTTTAAAATCGCCATTTTTTGCGCCATTTTACACGCGCTACAATCGCACTCATTTTGCACCAAATTTGCGCGATGATTTTTGTTTTTAAATTTCTTATAAATCATAAAAATCGCCACGCAAACTATGATTATTCCGGCTATGCGAGAGGTTATGAGGCTAGCTTGTGAAGCAGTTTTTAGTGCGATTTTTTCCACGATAAAAAAGCTAATGCACACAAAAATAAACGCGCCCAAAACGTGCAAAATACCAATTTTTAGCGCGAAAATGGCGGCTTTTTTATAGCTTTTATTTGTGGAGGCAAAATATGACGCGGTTAAAATTTTGCCATGTCCTGGACCTGCTGCGTGAAAAAATCCGTATAAAAACGCGATCAAAATCGCGCCAAAAAGCGATGAATTTGCGGTGCTAATGGCCGTTTTAAATTTGCTTAAAAAATCTAGCCCCAAGCTGCTAATTTTAGAAATTTGCTCCGATTTTTGTTTATCTGTTTTTGTCAAAATTTGCGCTGTTGATAAATTTTCATCATTTTTATGCTGCAAATTAAAAATTTCATTTAAATTTGGCTCTTTTTTATTGATATTATTTTGAAAAATTTGATAAAAACTAGCATTTAAATTTGAATTAGCAACTATCATAAAATCTTGCGAAACACCCTTTCTACCGCTATCCGTAATTAAAAAATTAAAAAAGTTTTCATCATCTTCAAATAAAAGTTTTATCACGCGTTTATCTTTTAAATCCAGCTTTAACAAAAACACAAATTCAAAGCAAATTTGCCCGTTTTCCATGTAAATTTTTGTACTTTTTTCTTTAAAATCTAGCTTTTTTTCAGGCTCATTTTTGTCGTAAAACGCCACTTTCATCAGATAATTTTTTGGGATCAAATAGGCATTTAGCGCATCTTTAATCTCTAATATTTCATCATTTTCGAGGTGCGAATTTCCGTTAAAATCATAGCTTTCAAACATCGCTTTTGTGAAATTTTTAGAAAATAGCCATCTTATTTTCATCTCTTTTATTGAGCCATTTTGCGCGATAAATTCGGTGCTTACGTGGGCTGTTGGAGTAAATAACGCGCACAAAGCGCATGAGTATAAGTTTGTTTGAATCACCAAAAATAAAATGATTAAAATTCGCATAATTCCGCCTTTTTAAAAGAGCGGAATTGTAACTTGAATAATTTAATTTTTATTAAATTTGCCTATTTTTGGGTGGTTTGATTTTGATCTTTTGTGCCTAAAACTGCTGCTGTTTGATTGCTTTCGTTAGATTGGCTATTTTTATCGGTTTTTGTGCCGTTTTCATCTACTCTTTCGATAATTTCACACGCTTTTTCAGAGCCAAATTTGCACGATTTGCGCAGTAATTCTACGGCTTTTTTTTCATCTTTTGCGCCATTTTCGCCGTAAAAATGCATAAATGCTAAATTGCCACAAGCTGGGGCAAATTTCGCATCGCAAGCCTTTTTAAACAGCTGCGCTGCGCTTTGTGGATCTTTTTTTACGCCTGTGCCAAAACGCAACGTTTCGCCGTAGTCATTGCAAGCTGGAATGAAGCCTAAATCGCACGCTTTTTTTAGTAAATTTGCGCCTTTTTTTTCGTCATTTTGCAAGCCGGGCGCACCATTTATGTATGCAAGAGCGAGTAAATGGCATGATGAAGCACCATCATAATCGCACGCTTTTTTGAAATATTCTATCGTTTTTGCATTGTCTGGGGTGGGTTTTTTTTGTTCTAAAATCGCAAGATTGTGGCATGAAAATGGGAGCTTTGCTTCACAACCTAGCTCATAAAATTTCTGCGCTGATATGTTGTCGTCGCGGCTTTGATAGATTGCGGCTAGATTGTGGCAGGCGCGACCCGATTTAGCTTTGCAACCGCTCTCGTAAATTTCCATCGCTTTGCTCTCGTTTTTATCGACGCCAAGTCCTGTGTGATAGAGTGAGCCAATTGATACGCACTAATTTATATCGCCTTTGGTGCAGCCTAATTTCCATTTTTTTAGGGCTGTTTTGTAGTCTTTTTTTTGGTAAGCTTTAAAGCCTTCTATGCCGTCTTTTGATTGTGCGGCGAATGTTTGTGTGCTAAAAAATAGCGCGCAAATGAGTGCAAATTTGATAAATTTCATTTTGTTTTCCTTAAAAAATTTGATAAAAATCGCGCGGATTATAGCTAAAATTTAGTCAAAATTTAATTTTAATCGCACTAAATTTGCTCTGATTATCATAAGCTTAAGCAGGGCAAAATGACAGTTAAAATAGCTTTGTCTGTTGTGGCGAATATATAAAATTCAAAAATTTCCAAAGCGGGATTTCAAGTCAAATTTATCTAAAATTTTAATAGCAAATGAGTGAAAAATTATCAAATTTAAGAGGAAAATCACGATTGATGAGCTGTTTTTAGCCAAACAAAAGCGTGTAGTAGGCGTGAAAAAAGCGTATTTGTAATGAGGCGATAAAACTTATTGCGGTATTAAAGCTAGAAAATCCGCGATTAAAGCGAATTTGCTTTGCGTTTATCGTATTTAAGTATAAATCATCAATGTTATAAAAACCAATTTTTAAAAGACAACTGCGCAAATTTACAAGTGTAAATTTAATGTTCTTTTGAATGCTTTTGTTTAGCTTATATGCGCGCTCGGAGCTTTTAAATTGCCCCGATAAATCGCGCGTTTATAATATAAAAATCATTAATTTAATAGACTAAAACATACAAATTTTGTGATCCATGTACGCCAAGCACGGTCACAAGCTCAATATCAGACGTGCGCGATGGACCCGAGATAAAAAGCACGTTTGTCGGCAAACGCCCATCTTCATTTTTGATCTGTTTTATCGCTTCGTTTAGGCTTTTTACGACATCTTTTCGACGCAAAAGCACGATGCAAACGCGCGGAGTTAGGCTTAAAAGGCGCGGTTGTGTTTGGCTTGATGCGACGCAAATTACGCCGTGTGAACTCACCGCTTTTCGCGCTCGTATTATGGATACATCAAATTCAAAAAGTCGCTCTTTAAACTCTTCAATCGGTCTGTTAAACTCAAATTTGCTCGCCGCAATTTCATCTAAATTTATCCCCAAGCCAGATGGATATATCAAATTTTGCGCGTTTTGTTCGGCTAAAATTTCGTTTATTTTTGTGGTGATTTCGCTCTTTTCGCACTCAATTACGACCGATTTATTTTCGCGTGCTCTAGCTATATATTCTACGCACAAATCATCGCTTTCATCGCGTATAAAGCCCACGGGATCGGCTTTTTCGCGAGTAAAATTTAAAAATGGAGTTTTGATTTTTTCTAAAATTTCATCTTTTTTACTCATAGATTACTCCTGAAATTTGTTTGATATTTTTGTGTAAATCGTAGCTAAAATCGCCAAATTCTTTAAATTGCAACCACTTTTTTATCACAGGAATTTGCTTGCCAAATTTTTTGATAATTCCATTGCCAAATCTTGCTGAATTAATAGCCGATCTAAACGCAAAACCATTTGTCAAAACGCCCGTGTATGCGTGAAATGTTATGGATTCTAAACGGCTAAAATTTGCCCCTTTTGTGGCTAAATTTTTCCCCTCTCCGACCTTGTCGCGGCGCAGTTTTCGTATCGTATCTGCGAGCGGGATTTTTACAGGACACACCTCGCTACACCTACCGCAAAGCGAACAAAGCGTAAGCATATCGGCATTTTTACTCATGCCAAAAATTTGAGGTGTGATGACTTCACCGATTGGTCCTGGGTATACTGAGCGGTAGCTGTGACCGCCGATTTTATCATACACAGGGCAAAAATTCATGCATGATCCGCACCGAATACAGCGCAAACTCTCAAAATACTCATCGCTACAAACCATAGAAGTGCGGTTGTTATTTAGCATCACAATATGGCACTCTTTTGGCCCATCTTTTTCGCCCGGACGGCGCGGTCCTGAGATTATGTTGTTGTAATTTACGATAAATTGCCCAGTGGCTGATGGTACAAGCAAAGTATCTAGCGTGGCGACATCTTCAAAGCTCTCAACCACCTTTTCAATCCCGCAAATATTAATCGTAATATCTGGGATTGTGGTGCACATTCTGCCGTTACCTTCGTTTTCTATCATCATTATTGCGCCCTCATCGGCGATAGCAAAATTTACTCCGCCTAGCCCCATTTTTAGGCTTTTAAACTCATTTCGCATATGATTTCTTGCGATCTCGTTTAGTTTGTGTGGCTCACTCTCTTTTTGTGCGCCGATATGTTTATGGAAAATTTCGCCCACTTCGTAGCGGTTTTTGTGGATTGCGGGGACTACGATATGTACGGGTGGTTCGTTGATTAGCTGGATAATAAACTCGCCCAAATCGGTCTCAGTGGCTGTTAATCCGCGCTCTTTGAGATAGGAATTTAGATGGATCTCTTCGCTTGCCATCGATTTGCCTTTTAAAATTTTATCGATGTTTTTTTCGCGCATTATTTCATAAATAATCTTGCAGGCTTCTTCTTTTGTGTCCGCCCAGTGGATAATAAAGCCGTTATTTGTGGCGTTTTTCTCAAATTTTTCTAAGAGGGTTTTTAAATTTGAAAGCGCGTAGTTTTTGACATCTTTACCTTTATTTCGCAAATTTTCCCACTCATTAAAGCGGTTTTTTGTCAAATTTTGCCTATTTTTTTGCAGCGTATGCATTGCAGAGCTTAAATTTTTTCTAAGCTGTTCGTCGCAAACTTTTTGTTTTACGATCTTTTCATGCGAATTCATAGCGTATCTCCTGAAATTCTAGCGATCAAAAAATCATACAAATGCACGGCGCGTATCTCTTCGTTGTGACGGCGCAATGTCCCGCCGATGTTTAATAAACAGCCTCCATCACCGCTAATGACGTATTTTGCGCCACTATTTTTGATATCTTTTATCTTTTCTAATGCCATTGCGTTTGAAATTTCTGGCTCTTTTACGGCAAATGTTCCACCAAAACCACAGCACTCTTCTTCAAATTGTAGATCGATCAAATTTACATTTTTTAGCCGTTTGATTAAATTTTTTGAGCTTTCTACGCTTTTTGCGACGCGTAAAGCATGGCAGTTGCTATGCCAAGTGACATTTAGTGGTGCGCCTAAATCTTCGTAATTTACGTTTAAAATTTGATCTAAATAGACGCTAAATTCGACGATTTTTGAGCTAAATTCTTTGATTTTTCCATAGTTTTCATCGTCTTTAAAAAGCTCTAAATAATCCTTTGCCATCATTCCAGCACAAGACCCGCTAGGCACGACAATAGGATAGTCTTTATCAAATAAATTTGCATTATAAAGCGCGATTTTTTTTGTGTCGGCAAAATAACCTGTGTTGTATGTAGGCTGTCCGCAACAGGTTTGATCTTTTTTAAAGATCACCTCCACGCCCTCGCGTCTAAGAAGTTTTGTTGCGTTGATGATCGTTTTACCCATCATTGCTGAGCCTAAACACGTCGCATATAGATATACTCGCTTTTCCATTTTTGCTCCTATTTATCTAAATTTTCACTCTAAAATTTGGCTAATTCTATCCCAAAACCGACGTAATAACGCCAGGAAATAAATTTACCACGCTCCACGTAATTGTGCCTGCGATGATTATAAAACCAATTGAATACTTAAGCGTAAATTTAAATAGTTCACTCTCGCGCCCCACAAGTCCGACCGCAGCGCACGCGATCGCGATACTTTGCGGACTAATCATCTTACCAACAACACCACCAAAGGTATTTGCCGCTAAAAATACCACTTCATGTACGCCTAGTTGATTAGCTGTTACTTGCTGCAACGCGCCGAATAATAAATTTGAGCTTGTGTCTGAGCCTGTTAAAAATACGCCCATCCAGCCAATAACCGGCGAGAAAAATGCAAACGCTCCGCCTGTATTTGCCAACGCTAAACCCATAGTGGCCGCTTGTCCGCTGTTTTTTGCGATTGAAGCATATGCTACGACAAGCCCGATTGTTATGATTGGAATACCCATTTCACGAAATGTCTCACGCGCTGCGCTAAAGATAACATCACGCGAAAGACGTAGTGAGATTATTGTGAGAACTCCTGCTAATAAAATCGCCGTGCCGGTGGCTTTTATGATATCCCATGTATAAATTGCTTTGACCACTCTATCTTGCGTGACGATCGGGGCTACTTCTGTTATGCCGTTGTGTAAAAATGGTAGCTCAAATGCCAAATTTAACGTTCCAAGCGCACTTTTTACAGCTGGAAGTGCCCACGCAATAATACAGATAATTAAGAAAATAAACGGCAACCACGCTTTAAATGTCGCTTTAAAGCCGATCTTTTCTATTTTGTTAAAATCTAGTGCACCATCAAAGCGAAAGACATTTTTTACCTTGTAAAATTTTAAAAACGTAGTAGTTGCTGCGATAGATACAAGCGCAGAAGTGATATCTGGAAGCTCAGGTCCAATGAAAGCAGATGTTAAAAACTGAGTTATAGTAAATGAAACAGATGCTACAAACACAGGCAAAAATGTCTCGCGGACGCCTTTAAATCCATCAATCAAAAATACGATAAAAAACGGCACTGCAAATGTAACAGGCGGTAGCATATGCCCAATCATCGCCGAGATTAAATTTGGATCTACGCCTACTGCTTTGCCAAGAGCAATAATAGGAATACCAACAGCACCAAATGCCACAGGAGCGGTGTTTGCGATCATACAAAGCCCAGCTGCATAAAGCGGACGAAGCCCAAGCCCCATCAAAAGTGCCGCAGTAATAGCAACTGGTGCGCCAAATCCGATCGCTCCCTCTAAAAATGCGCCAAAACAAAATCCGATCAAAATAACCTGAATGCGGTGATCTGGTGTAATAGACATGATAGATTTTTTTAAAATTTCAAAATGCCCCGATTTTACGCTTAATTTGTATAGAAAAATCGCCGCTAAAATTATCCAAGCGATCGGCCAAAGTCCTGTTAAAAATCCCTGCACAAAGCTCATTGCGACAAGCGTTAATGGCATTTTGTAAAAAAATATCGCCAAAATTGCGCTAAGACTAAGTGTTAAAAGCGCAGCAATCCAGCCCTTTAATTTAAAAACTACAAGCGAAACCAAAAATAAAACTATCGGCGTCGCGGCAATAATCGCGCTAATAGCGATATTTCCTATCGGGTCGTAATTTTGAACATAGTTCATAAAATCTCCTTTTATTTAAATTTTTAAAACGGCTGATTTTATCAAAAAATATAAAAATTAAGTAATTAAATTTTAGACTTTAAGATTTCTATACAAAATGTCTTTAAAATTTACAATTTCTCTTAAATTCTCATCAAAATTTAAAAGAAATTGTAAATTTGTTGCGCGTTTTTTTTTTTTTTGTTTTATTTAAATTTATTTTATATATAATCAAATCCAAACTCCTATTAATTTTGTTTAGTTTTTAAATTTAGGGCTTTTAATGGGTTGAAAGTCTTAAATTTACAAATTTTTTAAGGAGTTTGCGATGAAAAATTTCGTATCGGCATTGTTTGCTATGTCTGTACTAGTTGGCGGTTTGTATGCAAATACGCTTGGTGAAATTCGTGCGAAAAAGGTTGTGCGCGTCGGTGTTTATGAGGCCGAACCTCCTTTTAGTAAAAAAACCGAAAGTGGATTTGAAGGCTTTGAAGTTGAGCTCGCAAATAAACTTGCAAACGCAATTTTAGGTGCTAGTGGTGGCACGGTTGAGCTAATTGGCATGACAAATGAGATGCGTTTTCCAGCACTTCAAGAAAATAGAGCGGATTTAGTAATCGCAGCTGTGAGTGTTACCGAAGAAAGACGCAAATTAGCGGATTTTTCCATGCCTTATTTTAGTGTCAATTTGGGGCTTTTAACTAAAAACGACTCATCAATTAAGGCAGTTTCTGATATGTCATCACATAAAATCGGCGCAGTTGCAAAAACGACAGGCGAAGCATTTTTGAAACAAAATGGCATCGGTATTACATATTGTCAAGATTCGGTTGATTGCTATAAAAAGGTCAAAAAAGGCGAAATCGAAGGCTACATAAATAACAACCTTTTTGTTATGGTTTATCCGATTTTAGATAGCTCTGTTTCGGTAAATTTAAAAAACCTTGGTAGCACTGTTTTTCTAGCTGTCGCTGTGCAAAAAGGCAACACAGAGCTACTAAATTTCATCAACGAACAGCTTATAGCACTCAATAAAAGTGGTTTTTTCAAGAAGGCTTATGAAGAGACTTTTATGCCATTTTACAAAGGCACGGTTGATAAAAAATACTTTTTGTTAGATGATTTGTATAATTTTCTATAAGATTTCTATTAAAAATTTGGGTCGATTGCGGCCCAAATTTTTTGCTTTTGCAGCCTAATCTTATTTGTATAATTATTTAATGTAAAGCAAAGTATTGATTTTTTACACTAAATTTGTCTTTAGTTGCGAGTTTAAATTTATAGTTTTTGCGAGTAAATTTTTAAAATTTAGTTTTGTAAAATTTGCTCTACTTTTACTTGGTTTTTATCAAAACAATGCTGGTTAACATGCTTAAAATTGTGCTTGTTTAAAAGGTATATAATTTAGATTTCCGTGCGTAGCAATCTTTTTGCGCCATTTTCGCTTAAAATTTCTTTTGCGTATTTTGTTGGTTGTGCCTTTAAATTTGGCTCTAAATTTACGCTTTTGTCTAACTCCCCGCTTAGATATA